>JBAZUR010000001.1:0-300000 GCA_041661305.1 Candidatus Paceibacterota bacterium | reverse complement strand
CACAGAAAAAGGCAGAAGATATGGCGTTACGCGGATATTTTTCTCACACCGGTCCAGACGGTAAACTTCCTTGGCAATGGCTTGATTCGGTTGGCTATAGCTACCGCTATGCTGGAGAAAACTTGGCAGTTAACTTCACCGACACAAAAGAGCTTGTTGATGGTTGGCTTGCTTCGCCAGGACACCGCGCAAACATTCTTCGAGGTAGTTTTACTGATATTGGAATTGGTATGGCGACTGGAACATACGAAGGCAGGGAAAGTATATTTGTCGTTCAATTTTTTGGAGCACCAGCAACGAAGCCATTAGTTAAGGCGGTAGATCAACCCAAAGATAAAAAATCTACAACCTCAATAGCTATTACAGAAATCGCGCCTAACACACCAGTTGTTTTTGGAACTTCTACTTATAACTCGATGGAAGATATTTCACCAATAGCAAAACCATTTCTTTCTCCAAATACAATCTTAAAAGGTTTGTTTGTTGTAATAGTTGCATTTCTTGTGGGGCTAGCGGTTTTAGGAATGTTTGTTCATTTCCGTCTTCCACACCCAAGAGTCTTGGCTGGTTGTATTTTTGTTCTAGCCATCATTTTGGGGATACTATATTTGAACAATAACTTGTTTGTTCCTAGTGTAGAGTTCCCGACAGACATTTCAGCTTCGGTTGTAAATGCTGTTAGGTAGGGGAATTTGACATGTATTTTTGGGCGGGTATACTGTCTTTACCAGTTTTTGATTGAGTCACGCCCCTGGTAGTGTTGATTCGGGAACCTATTCTCGATGAAAATTGAAGAAAATTATCAGGTGTCCTAGAAAAGGGGCGGGATTTTCCTTGCTTTCATTTTCTTTTTGCATAACCGTTTCGCAGAGGGACCTACGCTTTAATGAGAGTGTTGGTCGCTTTACGAGGCTACAAATACTATGTCAAAACAGTTGCGTGTACAGGATGCAATTCTTCCAGTGTCTCGCGGAAGATTGAGTGGTGCAGGACGTGAGCAGAAACATTTTTCCGCTTGGAAAAAACCTCTCGCCGGTATGCCAGACTTGATTGAAAATCAGGTTGCGTCATACAAGTGGCTTATCGAAAAAGGTCTCAAGGAGATATTCAAAGAATTTTCTCCTATAAAAGACTATTCAGATAAGAAATTTGATCTTGAGTTTACTTCGTTCTTTTTGAGCGAACCAAAACACAATGAGTATTTTGCAAAAGCAAACAAGCTTTCTTACGATGCTCCTCTTCGTGCAACAATTAAACTAAAGAACAAAACTTTCGGAACTGTTAAAGAACAGGAAATTTTCATGGCGGACTTTCCGCTAATGACTTCACACGGCACCTTCATCATTAACGGTGTCGAGCGTGTTATTGTCCCTCAGCTTGCAAGAAGCTTCGGGGTTTTCTTCAATGACCAAGATATAAAAGGAAAACGTTTCTTTGGTGCAAAAATAATCCCATCTCGTGGCGTTTGGATTGAAATAGAATCTGATGCTGATGGTATTTTCGTACGTATCGACCGAAAGAGAAAGTTCCCAGTTGTTTCTTTGCTACGTGTTTTTGGCACAAAGAGCGACAAGGAAATCATCGGTAAGTTCACAAAGGAAATGCAGGAAGCTGTCACAGTTTTGCTTGAGAAGGACCCAGCCAAGACACTAGACGATTCATATATAGAAATCTACAAGCGTCTTCGCGACGGTGATTTGGCAACAGCAGACAATGCTCGCGAGTTCATCACCTCAATCTTCAGTGAAGAGCGTTACGACCTTTCTCCTGTTGGACGTTTCCGTTTCAATCAGCGCTTTAACCTAGCAATGACAGAATTGGCGCTTGCACGACGTACTCTTTCACTTGAGGACGTTATCCTTATTGTTGAAAACATAATTACATTAAACGCTACCCCAGGAGCAGAAGCTGATGATATCGACCACTTGGGTCTTCGTCGTGTTAGATACGTTGGAGAAATGCTTCAAGCAAAAATCCGTGTTGGTATGGCTCAGATGAAAAGAAACATTCAAGACAGAATGTCTACTATTGATGCTGAGACAACACTCCCAATTCAGATAGTTAACCAACGCCCACTCCAAGCTCGTATCAAAGAATTCTTTACAACAAACCAACTCTCTCAGTTTATGAGTCAGGGTAACGTTTTGGACGAAATTGAACACCTTCGAACGCTTTCAGCACTTGGACCAGGCGGTCTTACCCGTGAAAGAGCCGGTCTTGAAGTTCGTGACGTGCACACTTCACACTACGGTCGCGTTTGTCCAATTCACACTCCAGAAGGTCAGAACATCGGTCTTATTTTGCACCTTTCGACACATGCTCGTATCAATGATTTCGGTATTATCGAAACACCTTACGTTAAGGTTAAGAACGGAAAAATCACAAAAGAAATTGTTTACTTGAACGCTCTTGAAGAAGAGGGAAGCATTATTGCCCACGCTGGCATTCCTTATGATGAAGAAGGAAATATTTTAGAAAAGAAAGTTGAAGCTCGCGTTAAGACAGAACCAGGTTTGGTTGATAAAAACGAAGTTGATTACATCGACGTTTCAACAACACAGCCTTTCTCTGTAGCAACATCACTCATTCCATTCTTGGAACACGACGACGCCGGTCGCGCACTCATGGGTTCCAACATGCAGAAGCAAGCAACGCCTTGTATCATCCCGGAAGCTCCACTTGTTGCGACAGGAATGGAACACTCGGTTGCTCACTTTACTGGACGACTAATTCTTTCAGAGGAAGAGGGAACGGTTACCTATGTTGATGCAAAGAAAATTAAAGTTGAAGGAACAAAGTCAGGAAAAGAAAAAGAATATACTTTAGTTAATTACTCTAGAACAAACGACTTTAGCGTTTTCCACCAGCGCCCAATAGTTTCAGTTGGCCAAAAAGTTAAAAAGGGTGAGGTTATGGCGGACACATCATCGTCTGACCACGGACAGGTAGCACTCGGACAAAACGTCTTGGTTGGTTTTATGGTTTGGGACGGTTCGAACTACGAAGACGCCATCATCCTTTCAGAAAGACTTGTTAAGGATAGTAAGTTTACAAGTATTCACATCGAAGAGTTCGTTGTGAATGTTCGTGATACAAAACTTGGACCCGAGGTCACAACTTGCGACATTCCAAACGTTGGAGAAACAAAATTGAAAGATCTCGACATTGATGGAATTGTTCGTATTGGTGCCGAAGTTCGTCCAAACGATATTTTGGTTGGTAAAATTACACCAAAAGGCGAATCAGAGCTTACACCAGAAGAAAGACTCCTTCGTTCGATTTTCGGCGAGAAAGCTCGCGATGTTAAAGATACTTCACTTCGCATGGAACACGGTAAGCGTGGGCGTATTGTTGGTGTGAAGGTTTTCTCTCGCGATAGTGGTGACTCACTTGATAGCGGAATCATTAAGAGAATCCATATCGAAGTCGCTCAGCTTAGAAACATTTCTGTTGGAGACAAACTAGCAGGACGTCACGGAAACAAAGGTGTTATCTCCCTCATTTTGCCTGAGCAAGACATGCCATACATGGAAGACGGTACGCCAATCGATGTTATTTTAACGCCACTTGGAGTTCCTTCTCGTATGAACTTGGGACAGATTCTCGAGCTTCACATGGGTCTCGCGGCAAACACTTTGAATTACCAAGCAATCGTTCCTCCTTTCCAAGGAGCAACTGACCAGGAAATTCGTGATGAACTTAAGAAAGCCGGATTTGCGGAAACAGGTAAGGTTAAACTTTACGACGGTCGTACTGGTGATTCGTTCAATCAAGAAATTGCCATTGGATACATGTATATCATGAAGCTTCACCACATGGTGGAAGACAAGATTCACATGCGCTCCATCGGACCGTACTCGCTCATTACTCAGCAACCACTTGGTGGAAAGGCGCAAGGTGGAGGTCAGCGCTTCGGTGAAATGGAAGTGTGGGCTCTCGAAGGATATGGCGCAGCCCATACTCTCCGTGAAATGCTCACTGTTAAGTCAGACGATATCGTCGGTCGTTCACAGACGTTTGATTCCATTATTAAGGGTGAAGATGTGAGAACGCCAAACGCACCTGCATCATTTACGGTTATGCTCAATTACTTACGCGGATTGGCCCTTGATGTCGAACTTAGAAAAAAGAGACGCAATTAATTAAAATAAACATATGAAAACATTTGATACAAGCGATTTCGATGCCATTTCACTCTCGGTTGCGTCTCCAGACAAAATCAGAGAATGGTCATATGGTGAGGTAACAAAACCAGAAACAATTAATTATCGAACTGGCCGTTCAGAACGCGGAGGTCTTTTCGATGAGCGCATCTTTGGTCCTGAGAAAGACTTTGAGTGTTACTGCGGAAAGTATCGTCGTATTCGTTATAAGGATATTGTTTGTGAGAAATGTGGAGTTGAAGTAACTCGCTCTATTGTTCGCCGTGAACGAATGGGTCACATTGAACTCGCAAGTCCAGTTGCTCATATTTGGTTTCTCCGTGGAGTTCCATCAAGAATGAGTCTTTTGATGAACGTACCAGTTACAGATCTTGAAAAGGTTATTTATTTTGCTGGCTATATCGTCACAAAAATAAATGATGAGGAAAAAGATAAAATCATTAAAAATCTAGAATCAGAATACAAAGCAAAGGTTAAATCAATGACCGATGAAGCATCTCGTGAAAAAATCAAAGAAATGCTTTCAACTGCAAAGAAAGAAGTTGGTGAAATTGTTACCGGAAAAGTTCTTGATGAGGCAACATATCACCGTTATGCCTTAAAATACGGTTCAGTCTTTGAGGCAACAATCGGAGCAGAAGCTATCTTCAATCTTTTCAAAAATCTAGATTTGAAAAAACTCGAGAACGAACTTACAAGCAACACAAAAAAGACAACTGCTATTGAAAGAGAAAAAACCGAAAAGCGCTTATCGCTTATTCGTGCAATGATCAATTCAAACGTTCGTCCAGATTGGATGTTCTTGACTGTTATTCCAGTAATTCCTCCAGCACTTCGTCCAATGGTTGCCCTTGAAGGTGGACGTCATGCAACATCAGACGTGAACGATCTTTATCGTCGTGTTATCAACCGAAACAATCGTTTGAGAAAGCTTCTCGAAATCGGCGCACCAGATGTTATCTTGCGTAACGAAAAGCGTATTTTGCAGGAAGCTGTTGACTCACTTATCGACAATTCAATTCGTCGACAGTCTGAGGCAATGGCAATGAATCAATCTCAGCGCCGTTCACTTAAATCACTCTCAGACAATTTGAAGGGAAAGCAGGGTCTCTTCCGTCAAAACCTTTTGGGTAAGCGTGTAGATTATTCTGGACGTTCAGTTATCGTCGTTGGACCTCAGCTTCACTTAGACCAGTGTGGTTTGCCAAAGCATATGGCGCTTGAACTTTTCCGCCCATTTGTTATTTCTAAAATTCTTGAAAGAGAGCTTGCTTACAACATTCGTGGCGCCGGTCGTTTAATCGACGAAGGTGTGCCAGAGGTTTGGGCAATTCTTGAAGAAGTAATCAAGGGAAAATACGTTCTTCTAAACCGCGCACCAACACTTCACCGTTTAGGTATTCAGGCTTTCCACCCAGTACTAATTGAAGGAAACGCAATCCAGGTGCACCCACTAGTTTGTACAGCTTTCAACGCTGACTTCGATGGAGACCAGATGGCCGTTCACGTTCCGCTTTCTAAAGAAGCCCAAGAAGAAGCTGGTAGCTTAATGGCTGCAAACAGAAATCTTTTGAAGCCAGGAAACGGTGATCCAATCGTTAACCCAAAGCTCGATATCGTGCTTGGTTGTTACTGGATGACAAAAGTTGTTGATGGTGAAAAAGGTGAAGGAAAATTCTTCCCAAGTCCAAACAACGCAATTATGTCCTACGACTTTGATATAGTTGCTTTCCGTTCAAAGATTAAAGTTTTACCAACAGACAGTCCAAAGTATAACCAGTTTGAAGGTAAGGTTTTTGAAACATCTGTTGGTCGTCTTCTTTTCAATTCAATTTTGCCAAAAGATTTTCCTTACATGAACGAAGAGGTCAACATTAAGAAGCTCGCTGCTTTAGTTGATGAATTGATTGCTCGTTATGGTATTGAGAAAACTCCTGCAGTTTTGGATAAGATTAAAACCTTTGGTTATAAGTACGCCACAGTCTCTGGAACAACATGGGGAATGGACGATGTTAAGGTTCACCCAAGAAAGAAAGAAATTGTTGCTGTTGGAAGAAAGAAGGTTGATGAAATTCTAAGTCAGTTTAACGATGGTTTGTTGGCTGAAGAAGAAAGATACAGAAAGACAATCGAGGTCTGGCAGGGTGTTAAAGGAGAGCTTGATAAGCTTGTTCCAGAAACACTTGATAGAAACGGTTCAGCTCACGACTTGGTTACTTCTGGAGCTCGAGGTTCTATTACTCAGTTGAGTCAGATGTCTGGAATGAAAGGTCTCATTATCAACACTGCTGGACGAACAATCGATTTCCCAATCATTCCATCATATAAAGAAGGTCTTTCACCAATTGAATACTTCACTACTACTCACGGTGCTCGTAAAGGTTTGGCCGACACGGCACTCAACACGGCAAAGGCAGGATATCTCACAAGAAAGCTTGTTGACGTTGCTCAAGATTCAGTGATTACAGAAGATGACTGTGGTACGAAGGAAACAAAGAGAATCACAAAAGAAACTCTTTCTGGAATCGAAGTGCCAATTTCAAAGAGTATTCGCGGACGTATTTTGGCAACTGATATCAAAGACGAGAAAGGTGAAGTAATGTACAAGAAAGGATTTCTTATTCTCAAGAGCGACGCGATGAGGATTGAAGCCGCTGGAATAACAGAAGTGTTTGTTAGAACACCTCTTACTTGTAAAACATTGCACGGCATTTGTCGTATGTGTTACGGTCTTGATCTTGCAAGAAACAGAATGGTTGAAAAAGGTGAAGCTGTCGGTATTATCGCGGCACAAGCTATCGGTGAACCAGGTACTCAGTTGACGATGCGTACGTTCCACGCTGGAGGTGTTGCGGGTGTCGACATTACGATGGGTCTTCCACGTGTTGAAGAAATTTTCGAACGTCGAATTCCAAAATCACCAGCTGTTGTTTCAAGTGTTAATGGAGAAGTGATTGAAATAAACGAAGTTGGCCGCGAGAAAGTCATCAAAGTATTACTTGATGAAACAGACGTAAAGAAAGGTAAGGTTGGAGAAGTAGAGTTTGTTGCTCCGTTCAGACGAAGTCCGCTTGTTAAAGTTGGAAGTAAAATAAAGAAGGGAGACATCATTACTGACGGTTCAGCTGATTTGGCAGAACTTTATAAGTATGGTGGACGTGAAGCTGCAGAAGAATATGTTATTAAAGAAATTAATAACATTTACGAACTACAAGGAGCTTCTATTTCGCGTAAGCACATAGAAATCATTATTCGTCAGATGTTCTCACGAAGACGTATCAAGGAGAGTGCAGATACTTCATTTACTGTCGGAGAGCTTGTAGAAAATATGGAATTTGCACTTGAGAATGCACGCACCAAAGAAGCTGGCGGTGATGTTGCTGAAGGAGAGTCAGTCATTCTTGGTATTACCGAGGTTGCACTTTCAACAAAAAGTTGGCTTTCATCAGCATCATTCCAAAATGTCACACGTGTGCTTATCAACTCAGCAGTTCGTGGAAAGATTGACGATTTGCGTGGCTTGAAAGAAAACGTAATTGTTGGGCGATTGATTCCTGCTGGAACTGGATTCAAGGCAAAAGGCGGAAAAGAAGTCGTAGAAGAAGAGGACGAAGAATAATTTAGTCAGCTTTTAGGCATTAGCTTTTAGGTGGTTAGGTGAAGCATTAACGCTAAAGAAGCTGAAAGCTAAAGAAGCTAGATGTCATGTCCACAACACCAGTTGAACAAATAAAAGAACGCCTCTCTATTGTTGATGTTACTTCTTCCTATATCAAATTAGAAAAGGCCGGTAGTAATTACAAAGCGCGATGTCCGTTCCATAACGAACGCACTCCGTCCTTCTTTATCTCGCCAGCTCGTGGAACTTACCACTGTTTTGGGTGTAACCGAGGTGGAGACATTTTCAGCTTTGTTGAGGAAATAGAAGGAGTTGATTTTGCTTCGGCGCTAAAAACATTGGCTGATAAGGCTGGTGTGGAATTGCGAGCAGTTGACCCAAAACTAAAAAGCGAATACGAAAGACTATATAGCGTACTTGAAGAGGCGACCCGTTTCTTTGAAAATAGTTTGGGTGCCAATCCTTCGGCAAAAGAATATATAACAAAGCGGGGACTTAATGTCGGCACAATCGCCGACTGGAGATTGGGTTATGCTGACACCAATTGGTCCACACTTTACGATGTTTTAAAAAGCAAAGGTTTTACCGACCAAGAAATTGAAAAAGCAGGCTTAAGCATAATGGGGAATCGTGGTTATTATGATCGTTTCCGCGGAAGAATTATGTTTCCTCTTTCAAACACGATTGGTCGTATTGTTGGATTTTCTGGAAGATTGTTTGATGCACCGAGCAAAGGAGAGGCCGCAAAATACGTGAATACTCCAGAGACACCGCTTTATCACAAGTCCAGTGTCTTATATGGATACGATAAGGCGAAGCGCGCAATGCTTCAGAGCAACACAGCTATCTTGGTTGAAGGCCAGATGGACTTGCTCTTGGCTCATCAAGCGGGAACTTTCAACACTGTGGCATTGTCTGGAACAGCGCTTACGGCAGACCATCTTCAGATGATAAAGAGATTTGCTGATAGTTTGATTGTTGCACTTGATGGTGACGATGCCGGACTAAACGCTTCGGAGCGCGCATTTCGCTTAGCAATTTCTCTAGGGATTGATGTGAAAGTCGCGCGTCTACCAAAAGATGTTGATCCTGCTGATTTAATTGCGAAAGATAAAGATGAATGGAATAAAGTTATTAAGGAGGCCAATCATATTGTTGATTTTGTCTTAAATGGAATTCGCGAGAAAAAATTAGATGAACCAGCGTTTAGAAGAGAAGTAGGGAAGCGTGTAATTCCGTATATTGCAGAAATATCAAACAAAATTGACCAAGCTCATTTTGTGGGAAAAGTTGCAAATGAACTCAAGGTTGCAGAAGAACATGTTTGGGAGGAAGTTAAGAAATTACCAAGTACGCCTATTGTAGAGGATTCTGTTGCGACAGCCGAGAAGCCAACTATATCGCGCTTAAACAAAATACGTGCTACTATAGCCGGCATTACGTCGTGGCAAGAAGGGATAAAAAATCCACTCATCGACCCAAAAATATTAAGGGAACGATATGATGTTCTTGCTCGCACCTATGGTTTGATGGAGATAGATCTTGTTCCAGATATGGAGCGAGAGCGAATGATTTTAGTTTTCGAAAATAATTATAATGAGGAAAAGAAACTGCTTCGCGAAGTGGATGAACTTTTTATTAATCTGGAACTAGATTGTCTGGAAGAAAGATTTAAGGAAGAGGTAAGAAAATTAAAAGAAGCAGAAAGTTCCGGAGACGCAAAAAGAGAAAACGAAATCAGCGAATTAACAAAAAAATGCAACGAAATTTCACAAAAAATAAACAGTTTAAAAAATAGTCGCCACCAATAATTTAATTTTATAATTTTAAAAATATGCCAAAAGCAAAAGCCAAAAAAACAAAAGTAGCACCAAAAAAGGTGAAGAAACCAGCTAAGAAAAAGGTGGCTAAAAAGGTTGCTCCAAAAAAGAAAGTACCTGCAAAGAAGGTAAAGAAAGTGGCTGTAAAAAAACCTGTGAAGGCTAAGAAGCCGGCTAAACCAGCAAAACCAGTAAAGAAAACAAAGCATGATTTGTTGGTTGATAAAGCAGATATCCTTATCGCTAAGGGTAAAAAGCGTGGTTTCATCACCTATGATGAAATTTTAAAAGAATTCCCAAACGTTGAAAATAATATTTTATTTTTGGATGAACTTTACGAACGCTTTGGTAGTGCTGGCATAGACGTTCTTGAGGGTGGAAATTTACTTGATGTTGATGCCAAAGAGATTTTAGAGAAAAGAGGTTATGGCCGTGAATCATCTTCGTACGACGCTATTCAAATGTATCTTAGAGAGATTGGACAATACCCGCTTCTTTCTGCAAATGAGGAAAAGGAGTATGCCCGCCGTATTGAAAAAGGGGATAAAGAAGCGAGAGATTTGCTCTGGCGCGCCAACCTTCGCCTCGTTGTTTCTATTGCAAAGAAATTCGTTGGACGTAGCTCAGACTTAACACTCCTCGATCTTATTCAGGAAGGAAATCTTGGTTTACATAAAGCGGTTGATAAGTTCGATTGGACCAAAGGATTTAAGTTTTCAACCTATGCAACATGGTGGATTCGCCAGGCTATTACACGCGCTCTTGCTGATCAATCAAGAACAATTCGTATTCCTGTGCACATGGTGGAAACAATCGCTAAATACAAACAAGTATCACGACGTTTGTCTCAAGATTTGGGACGTGACCCATTACCAGAAGAGATTGCAACTGAAATGGGAATCGATGTAGAAAAAATCCACATGATTGAAAATATCAATCAAGATACAGTCTCCCTTGAAAAACCAATCGGTGATGATGAAGACAAATCAACTCTCGGTGAATTTATTGCTGATGAGACTATTCTTTCTCCAGCGCAGGAATCTTCGCGCCGTATTCTTTCTGATCAGGTTAAAGAAATTTTAAATGATCTTTCTCCAAAGGAAAGAAAAATTCTTGAAATGAGACATGGTCTTGTTGATGGAGTAATGCATACACTTGAAGAGGTGGGACAGGAGTTCGGTGTGACACGTGAACGTATTCGCCAGATTGAAGCTAAAGTACACGAAAAAATCCGCCAACACGAGAAGGCAGATAGGTTAAGAAATTATTAAGAAGCTTTTAGTTTTTAGGCAGATAGCTTTTAGAAAATTAAAAAGCCCCGCGCGATGCGGGGTTTTTGGTTGGGACGGAAGAGAACTAGCCTTGATAGGCTTCGGCGGCCTGCCTGAGAAATTCATCAGTGGGCGGGGTTGAGCCTGATTCCCCTTTTTGTACAGCGAAATGAAACATGAAAACAACCTTGTTTCGTTGCCATACACTCGCCAGCCATGCCTTGTCGCAACTGCTGGGAATTTTCGCCTGTTTCGCGTGTTGGTGCAAGAACGCAACAAATTCTTCATTGCCCTTAATTGCGTCCTTTTTGATTTCACTGGTGTTCATTTCGCCCTCCGGTGATTGGTTGAGTTAAAGTTGCAACTGCGTTGATACTATCATGTTTTTCGAAAACGTTAATATGTTAAAAAGCCCCGCGTGATGCGGGGTTTTTGGTTGGGACGGAAGAGAGCTAGCCTTGATAGGCTTCGGCGGCTTGCTGGAAGAAAGCAGTATCGTTTGGAACGAAGAGCACCTTGCCGGTTTCCATAACGAAGAGGTGTGAAAGCAAACCCCTGTTATTTTGCCAAAAACCTGCAAGCCACTTCTTGTCGCAGGTTGCGGGGATGTTTTCCCACCTTGCACGTTCATGGAGAAAAGCGACGAAGTCTTCGTTGCCTTTCAGTATGGCATTTGCGTTGAAGTCAGCACTCACGGCAACCCTCCTCTTTTTTGTTTAAATTTAATTGGATTTGCAACTGGCGTGATATTACAATATAATTCATCTCTATGTCAATAGAGGAGAAAACAGTAAATATGGGTCTTTCTGAGTCTTTGGTGCGCCATATTTCAGAGAGCAAAAAAGAACCCGCCTGGATGCTAAAAAAGCGCTTGGAGGCCTTTTCTCTGTGGGAGAAGACAAAGATACCAGACTGGGGGCCGTCGCTCTCTCAGCTCAATTTGGACGACTTGGTCTACTATGTTGATCCAGCCGTTGAAGAGAAAACAGACTGGAAAGAGCTTCCAAAAGAAATCACGGATACTTTCGAAAAACTTGGTATTCCAAAGGCAGAAAGAGAATATTTAGGTGGAGTGGGTGCACAATACGACTCAGGAATTGTTTATCACAATTTGCAAAAGTCACTCGCCGATAAAGGAGTAATTTTTGAAAACATGGATGTGGCAGTGCAAAAATATCCAGAGCTTGTGGAAAAATATTTTATGACCGACTGCGTTCCATCCTCTGACCACAAATTCACAATGCTACATGGCGCAGCTTGGAGTGGTGGCACTTTTATTTACGTTCCTAAAGGGGTAAAAGTTGGATTGCCATTGCAAGCTTATTTTAGAATGAATCGCTCGTCATCGGGGCAGTTTGAACACACTCTAATTATTGCTGATGAAGGTTCGGAGATTGAATATATTGAAGGATGTTCTGCGCCACGATATACATCCTCGTCACTTCATGCTGGTTGTGTGGAGGTTTTTGTGCTGAAAGGAGCGAAAGTAAAATATCTAAGTATTGAAAATTGGTCACGTAATACCTACAACTTGAATACAAAGAAGGCGATGGTTTATGAAGATGGTGAGATGCAGTGGGTCAACGGCAATATGGGTTCTTGTGTGACTATGCTTTATCCATCGTCAGTACTTTTGGGGCGTGGAGCCAAGGCCGATAGTTTAGGGATAGTTCTCGCGGGGGAAGGGCAGAATCAGGACACTGGAGCAAAAGCTCTACACTTGGCGCCGGATACTGTTTCTACAATTCGCTCAAAATCAGTTTCTAAAGATGGTGGCATCTCTACTTATCGCGGTTTTGTACAAATAGGAAAGCGAGCAACTGGAGCAGTCTCTTCTGTTGTTTGCGATGCTTTAATTTTAGACGACAAATCAGTTTCAAATACTTACCCGTCTACAAAGAACGATAACAAGAGGGTTAATATTTCTCACGAAGCAAAGGTTGGACGGCTTGGTGATGATGAAGTTTTTTATCTCCGCTCACGTGGATTTTCCGAAAGGGAAGCGGAGCGCCTTATTGTTGGTGGGTTTCTAGAGCCAATTGTTAAAGCCATGCCACTTGAATACGCAATTGAACTAAATAAGTTGATTGAGCTTGAGATGGAAGGTAGTGTTGGATAAAGATATGAAAAATACTAAAGAAATTTTATATACTTATGCCGGTCCGAATGCTTTTAAATATGGACTCAAAATCGCATCTTCTTTTTCGGAGGAATTTTTGTCTATTGTTCAAAAAGGTGGAGAGGTGATTGAAGTTGCTCAGGGAGAAAGAAAAGTTTTGGAAAATGATTTGTCTAAATCAAGACTTATTGTTGTTCACGTAGAGGAAGGAGCAACGTTTGAATATCGTGAATCGTGTGAAGGGAAAGCAAAAGGAAAAAATGACATTCATATTATTTTGGCGGGTCGTGGCGCAAGCGCTTCGATAACGAGCCGTTATGATTTATCTGGCGATTCAGAAGTTGATGTCTATCACAAGGTTTACCACGAAGCTTCCGAAACTGTTTCAAAAATTGAAGTGAAGGGTGTGCTTAAAGACACAGCGCACGTCATATATAGGAGTGATATTGCGATGGCAAAAGAAGTGAAAGCGGTGGGGGAAGAATCGGCTTCATTTTTAATCTTGTCTCCCGAAGCGCGAGTGGACGCTATTCCATCCCTTGATATTGCAAGTAACGATGTTCGATGTTCACACTCACTCTCAATAAAAGATATTTCAGGTGATGAACTTTTTTATCCGATGTCTCGCGGGCTAGAAGAAAACAAAGCGCAAGAACTTTTAGTCTCTGGATTTTTAGAAGTATTATAAAAGCCCCCGAGTTGGGGGCTTTTGGTGTGTCGGCCGTTAAGGCCGTTATTTGATTGGCATCGGCTGGATAGAGACGAGAGTACAGCAGTCGCCGGCGTATTTCTTGTGCCCCCTGAAGTGGGATTCGTACAGTTCTTTTTCCAGTTTTTTGACATCGGCCATCGACTGGATGACAATACGCGATTTGCGATAGATCATCCTGTTAACTGCATACGGCTGTTGGCCGTGACGGCTGATGACGTATGCGACGAAATGTTTTTCCATTAACGAGAACTCCTCTGTTTTGTTGATAGGACTAGCGAACTTCACTGATTTAACCGCAATATGAGTGAGTTGTCAACAACAACAAAATATGTCATAATTGCCCGATATTTATGTTTGATGTGAAGAAAATAAAAGAGAATTTTCCAATTTTTGAAACCCCGGACGGGGCAACTTTGCACTATCTAGACTCAGCCGCATCCTCACAAACTCCAGAGTGTGTAATTTCTGCAATGGATGAATACTACCGTGGTTTTAGGAGTAATGTTCATCGTGGCGCATACGCTCTTAGCGAGAAGGCTAGTGAGTCATATGAAAGCGCGCGCGAAATTGTTGCCAAGTTTATTGGCGCCAATAAAAATGAAATTATTTTTACCGCTGGTGCAACAGGGTCAGCAAATATGTTGGCGTACACGCTCGAGCAATCTCTCGACTTAAAAGAAGGCGACGAGATTGTTGTTTCTATTATGGAGCATCACGCAATGCTTCTGCCGCTACAAGAACTTGCAAAGCGCCAGAAACTTAATTTGAAATATATAAATATTAATGAGAATTTTAAGCTTGATTATAAATCGGCAGAAGCGCTTATTACGGAGAAGACAAAAATTGTTGGAATTACACTAGCAAGCAACATAACTGGTGTCGTGAACGACGTTCGGCGCATCGCTGATATCGCCCACAAAGTTGGAGCATTGGTTGTTGTTGACGCTACTGCAGCTGTTGGGCACATGCCCGTTTCTGTAAAAGAGCTTGATTGTGACGCTTTGTTTTTCTCAGGACACAAAATGTGCGGACCAACAGGAATTGGCGCCCTTTATCTAAAAAGTGAACTTGGGGAGAAGTTAACCCCGTCATTTTTTGGTGGTGGAATTGTCACTGATGTGAATTTGAGCGAGGCGCAATTCGTCTCAAGTCCTGAAAAGTTTGAAGCGGGGACACCAAATATTTCTGGAGCTATTGGTATGGCTGAGGCTGTGAAGTATTTAACAGAAGTTGGGGTTGAGAATATAAAAACACATACAGAAGAATTAACTTCTTATTTAATTGAGAAACTTGGAGAAATTTCTGGGGTTAATATTTTTTCCGAGAGAAATGTAAAGGAGAATGTTGGGACAGTTTCTTTTACTCTTTTGGATATTCACCCACACGACGTAATTGAATTTTTGAGTAGAGACAACGTTGCGGTACGTGGTGGGCATCACTGTGCTTTACCTTTTGTGCGAGCTCTCGGGGTGCCTGCGACTGTGCGAGCGAGCATTTATCTTTATAATACAAAGGAAGATATAGACGCCTTAATAGCGAGCGTTAAAAAAGCGCAGGAATTTTTCAAAAAATAACATGAGCTTCGAAGAAGAACTTTACCGAGAAAATATAATGGAGCATTATCGCCACCCACATAATCGTGGCGCTCTTTCTGACGCTACATTTGCAGGTGTTGGGAAAAATGCTAATTGCGGAGATAACCTTATTTTTTCTGTTCGCTTAGGGGATGACGGGGAAACAATTGAAGAGGTGAAGTTCCAAGGTGACGGTTGTGCAATAAGTTTGGCTGGCGCATCTCTTTTTACAGAGAAGCTTAAGGGGATGAAACTTTCCGAAGCAAAACTTCTTGCCCCTGGCGTTATGTACTCTCTTTTGGGTGTGCAGATAAGTCACACGCGAACTCGTTGCGCTCTTTTGGCATATGAGGCATTATCAGACGGTATTACAAAATATGGTAAGTAAAAATCTAGAAATAAAAGACCTAAGCGTTGCGACAAGGGAAGGCAAGGTTGTTGCAACAGACATCTCAATCTCAGTTGGCGGAGGGGATATTGCAGTACTCATGGGTCCGAACGGTTCCGGTAAATCAAGTGTTCTCAATGCTGTTATGGGTCATCCTAAATACGAAATAACTGCTGGAAGTATCAACCTAAACGGAGAGGATATAACCGCCTTCAACCCAGAGAAAAAAGCCAAACAAGGTTTGTTTCTTTCAATGCAACATTTGCCAGAAATCTCTGGTGTTCCGTTGGCTAGTTTTCTCTATCAAGCTAGAAAAGATTTAGTTGGTGAAGAAAAAAATACCCTCGATTTTTACAAAGAAGCGGTGAACACTGCGCGAGAGATTGGTGTTCCTGAAGAATTTTTGAAACGCTCGGTAAACAAAGGTCTTTCTGGTGGTGAAAAAAAATTAAGCGAAATGCTTCAGCTCGCTGTTTTAAATCCAAGCATAGCCTTACTTGATGAGATTGATTCAGGGGTTGATATGGACTCAATGAAGAAAGTTTTCAGTGCGATAAAAACACTTGCCGAAAAAGGGACAGGTTTTCTTTTGGTGACTCACCATCCAAATATTTTGGAATATATAACACCAAGCATGGTTTATGTTATGAAGGAGGGGAAGATTGTTCGCTCTGGTGGAGTTGAAATTATCAAAGAACTTAAAGAGAAAGGATTTGAATAGTATGCAAATTACAAAAGAACAGGTTATCGAAAAACTAAAGACAGTTAAAGATCCAGAGCTTGGAATTGATGTTTGGACCTTAGGACTTATTTATGAAATAAAAATAGACGAAGAGGCGGTTGAGGTTTTAATGACACTAACATCACCGATGTGTCCTTTTGCGGATGAGCTAATTGCGTCTGTAGAAAATGCGATTAATTCACTAAAGAGCGGGGAAGCTCGCGTGGAGATTACTTTTGAGCCGGCATGGCAACCATCTGAAGAATTGAAAACAATGATGGGGTTAAGTAGCTAAACAAAAAAAACCAAGGAACGCCCTTGGTTTTTTGTTGTTTGAATTTTTTTACTTAAGCAATCTGTCGATTGTTTGTTTGATTGTTTCTATCGGTTGTGCACCAACAATTGATTCCTGTATTCCTTTTTTGTTTAGAACAAAAGATGTTGGGGTTCCAGTGACGCCAGCTTTTACTCCACTCTGGAATTGCTCCTCAACCAGTGTGGCGAATTTACCACTTGAAAGACAAGCATTAAATTTAGCAACATCAAGACCTATAGTTTCAGCAATTTTAGGAAGTTCTGCTTGATCCAAACCATCATTTGCTGGTGTTATTTCATATAAGCGCTCAATGTATTTGAAAAACGCAACGTCACCACCTTGCTCCGCTGCACACTCAGAAGCTTCAGCTTCTTTTCGTGCTTTTTTGTGTAGAGCGTCTAAGGGGAAATGGCGATAAATCAAAGCAACCTTACCTCCGTATTGTTCAACAATTTGTGTTGCTGTTGGCTGGAAGCGCTTACAAAATGGACACTCAAGGTCGGAATATTCAATAAGCACAATTTCTGCTTTTGAAAGATCACCCTTTACATGATCTCCATCTATCGGAGGAACAGCTTTAAGTTGAGCCCCAGGATTAACTGCGTTTTGACCCAAATTAACCCCTTCGTTCGCTGAAGATTTGTAGGAATTACTAAAGATAATAGCCCCCGCAATTATGACACCAGCTAAGACGATGGCACCAGGTATTGATAACTCAATTTTTTCTTTTTTATGTTCCATTTTTTTTGAAAATTACTAATTGAGATACATCATAGCACAATCATTTTTTCCACTCTATAGTTTTACTTATATTTTGTGTTTCAAATTTGTCTGCATCTCGTAATTTTCTTAGAATATTTTTAGGAACCATCTCTTTGTGTGGTGTGTGGAAGATAAAATCATTTATATTCCAAAGTTCTTTCTCTTCTATAATCCAAGATTCGCCAAACTTCTTTATAATATCAATTGGTTCGGTGTATGAGCGTAAGTTTTTACGCCCAGTTTTTAATCCCCAGTACTCATGAAAATAGGACATCATAAGTTCGCGAATATTAAGGTATACAGGATCTCGATATCGCAGGACAAGGTGGTTTGATTTGCTTATTGCGCCAAAACGGTCGCCCTCTTTGAATATCGCTATGACGTGGTCTTGGTCTTCCCTGGTTGTGTGCATATGGGCAACGAGTGCAGGTCGTCCATGAAAATTAAGTATTGCGCCTGCAAGTAGTGCCCCTTCAATACAATGTGCCCGACGGCTTTTTAGCACGCGTCTTGGCGATTGGCAGGTTTCGCCCCCAGTCTCAAAATTATTTGGTATTTTGTTTATAAAATCCTGAATCTTCTGTGGGGTATTTAATTTTTGAAATATTTTCTTTTCTGCTCCGGTAAGTACCTTTTTATTCATAGGTGAATTATATCAACAATTTTTTATTTTTGCTTTTTTAAAACACGTATAATTTTTTTCTTAAAAACTCTAGATTTTTCCCTTAAAAAACATTGCGCAGTATGGCGATACGAGCATAGCAATCCGCCAGCAGGCGGATATGCGCGTTTTTTAAGGGAAAAATAAAAAAATAAACAAACTATTGTTAAATATACGAATTTTGTTTTATTTTTAAGCAACAAAAAACTCCGCATAATGCGGAGTTTTTTGCATACATTTAAGTATTAGAAGCGGCGCTCTCGATTGGCTCCTTCCTCGCGGGGCTTAGCCTCATTAACTGTAAGAGTTCGTCCTTCGAATTCTTTTCCATGGAACTGTTCAACTGCGCGATCTGCGTCAGCGTCGTTCTCCATTTCGACGAATCCAAATCCGCGTGAGCGGCCGGTCATCTTATCAGTAATAATGGTTGACGATGCAACCGGGCCAGCAGCTTGGAAGAAATTCTTCAAAGCATCGGCTGTAGAAGTATAAGGAATACCTCCGACATACAATTTCTTTGCCATAAAACTATCCAGTCTCTAATTAATAACAATTGTGAGGCGAC
The DNA here is from genome assembly GCA_041661305.1 of Candidatus Paceibacterota bacterium. Lineage (NCBI taxonomy): Bacteria > Bacillati > Minisyncoccota > Minisyncoccota bacterium. Next base: position 281,309 of record JBAZUR010000001.1, on the reverse strand, counting down.
TAGATCTCGAGTAGCTTCGGTTCCGAACTAACGTTCTTTTGCGAGAGACAGCACGAGAAAACCTACAATGAAAATATACTAGCAGAATGCTGACGAAAAGTCAACCCCACTAGTTTTCAGGTTATGACAATTTTACTACCTGTGCATTACTTGCTGGCGCGCTTTTGTGTGAGTACTACAATATTAGTAAGCGTCGATATTACAAGTTTTAAGTAACAACTAAATACATATGAAATGGCTCCACATGGCTTCCTTCATCCTTCTCGTCGTGGGAGGTTTGAATTGGTTGCTTGTAGCGTTTGGTTATAATGTTGTGGAATTGCTTGGTTCGACAGTAGCTCAAGTTGTTTACATTTTGGTCGGTTTGGCCGCTGTGTATGAATTGGTCACACACCGTGGTAACTGCAAAATGTGTAGCGAAGGAGACGGAATGGGAATGTAGGCAATACCGCGCGGTATTGCAAAAACAACCGCACAAGCGGTTGTTTTTGTTTTAGTAGTGCTAAAATCTATATCCAAATGAACGAGCGTATTATTGCCCACCTTGATATGGATGCCTTCTTCGCTTCTGTTGAAGTGCGCGATAAACCATATTTGAAAGGAATGCCGATTGTTATTGGTGCTGACCCAAAAGGTGGAAGCGGACGAGGTGTTGTTTCAACAGCAAGCTATGAAGCGAGGAGATATGGAATTCATTCAGCTTTGCCAATATCAAAAGCATGGCGATTTTCCGAAGAAGCAAAAAAAAGAGGGGACCAGGGGGTGGTGTTTATCACACCAGCATTTCATAAGTATGTTGAAAGTTCTCATAGAGTTATGGCGATTTTGAGAAAATATACGCCATTAGTGGAAGAGGCAAGCATTGACGAGGCATATTTTGATATTTCAATGGCCGGTAGTTTTAAGAAGGCTGAGAAAATTGTTCAAAAAATAAAAGATGAGATAAAGAGAGAGGAGGGGCTTACCTGTTCTGTTGGCATTGCTTCAAATAAGATGCTCTCTAAGATTGCTGCACAAGAAGAGAAGCCCGACGGCTTAACCGTGGTTTTGCCAGAGCAGTCTGCAGATTTTTTGGCTAGCAAATCAGTTTCAGTAATTTCTGGAGTTGGTCCAAAAACGTTAGATGTTTTTAGTGCGAATAAAATTAAAACCATCAAAGAGGCTCGTTTACTCTCGGAAGATAAGCTAGTTTCAATGTTCGGCAAATGGGGGAGCGACCTTTTTCAGAAATTACTCGGCGTTGACGACTCCGATGTTGTTTCTGAGCCAGATATTGCGAAGTCGTGCGGTGAGCAAGAGACATTCGAGATTGATACACTCGATTTGAAATTTGTTATGAAAAAAATCAACACACTTTGTGTTGATGTGTTTGAGAAAATTAAATTAGAGGGGTTTGTTGGTTTCCGTACCGTTGTACTGACTGTGAGGTTTGCTGATTTTGAAACAAAGACACGCTCTTTCACTTCGAAGAAAATCTTTAAGACAGCAAGAGAGCTTGAACAAACAATTCTTGCTCTAGTGATTCCTTTTCTTGATAGGCAGGAAAATCCGCAAAAAAAGAAAATAAGGCTACTTGGAGTGCGAGCGGAAAAACTAGAAAGTAAAATTGTTGAAGACCATCTATTTTAGGAGTTCTTCAATTTCAGAATCACGCAATGCTCGAGTGTTGTTGGGACGCAAGGCTCCAAGAGAAATTTTACCGATACGAATACGCTTTAGGGATGTGACTGTGTAATTTAACTCGTCGAGCATGATTCTAATTTGGTGACGCTTTCCTTCGTGGATTGTGATTGAAAGAACGTGTTCGTCCAAGATTCTCGCTTTTGCGGGAAGGAGTTTTCCAAATGTTTTGGTTTCCATTCCTTTTGCAAAAATAGCAATTATTCCCGGGCGTAATTTTTCGCGAACCTTAACAGTGTATTCTTTGTCTAGCTTTGAGTCAGCTCCAAGAATTGAGGTTGTGATACGCCCGTCGTCTGTTAGGAGGAGTAAGCCTTCTGATTCTTTATCAAGGCGACCGACGGGAAATAGCCCTTTCTTTTGCCACTCATCGATAACCGAAGGGGCGTCGGTTGATGTTTGTGTCGCCAGTCCACGTGGTTTGTAATAGGCAAGGCAGGTTTTTTTCTGCGCTCCGCTTTCCTTGAGGGTTACTTTGTCTTTTGCTCCAACTAGCATACCCATTTCGGCTCGTTTACCATTGACCAAGACAAAACCTTTTTCTATCAGCTTGTCGGCTTCTTTTCGAGAGGCTAGCCCCTTGTCTCTTATGTACTTATTAATACGAATAAGGTCGGGGTTTTTTACCGACTTAGGGAGTGGCTTTTTTGCCTTCTTTTTGTAGTACTTTTTAGTAATCATGTATATTCACTGGTATTTCTATCAGAACAGCACGGTCTCCGCTAGGACTAAAGATTTAAGCCAAGAATGTATGGTCCAAAAATAAATATTCCAATTGCGACAGCTCCCATTGAGGAAATGAGCACCGCCGCTGCCGCGAGGTCTTTTATCTTCGCTACATAAGGGTCGTTTTCTGGACGCAATTTATCGCAGAGCTCCTCAAAAGCCGTGTTTAATATTTCGACAGCTAAGACTATGGTGATAGTAATAAAAACTACCGCAAACTCAATTGTTTTAATTTGGAGAAAAAACGCAGTGATTATAGAAAGAAGCCCCAAGAAAACTTCAATTTTAAAATTAGCCTCATCATTCCAACAGGTTCTCAGTCCGTTTATTGCGTAAGTAAAACTTTTTGCTAATTTATGATTCATTTTTGTTTTGTAATTATACTATAAAACCATTAATTTTTTTGAAAATTGTAATTTACGTGTTATACATATGCCTGTGAGAAAAGGAAAATTTACACCTGGTGAATATAATCTCATAACCAAGCGCTCAAAGACGGGAATTGGGCTTTTTACTCTTGATCCGATAAAAAAAGGAGCGTGTATTATTCAATATGTTGGCCGAGAGATTTCCGAAAGAGAAAAGATCTATAGTCGGGGAAAATATTTACTTGAGATAAATTCTAAAATAACTATTGACGGTAGCGCGAAAACAAATACAGCTCGTTATATAAATCATTCTTGTCGTCCAAATTGTGAATTAGAAATATGGAGAGGTGGTGCGTATATTTTGGCTAAAAAGAATATTAAGGCTGGAGAAGAATTAAACTATGATTATGACACTGAGTATTTTGATGCATACATAAAACCTAGAGGGTGTAAGTGTATAAAGTGCCACAAATAAAAAAATGGATTCAGTTCTGGCTATTTATAAAAAGAGAGGGGAGACACCTCTTCAAGCTTTAAGTCGTTTACGTGAAGAGAAGTCAGAGCTTGCAAACGAAACTCTTTCTTATGCGGGAAGGCTTGACCCGCTTGCAGAAGGATTGATGTTGGTGCTTATTGGCGAAGAAAATAAAAATAGAGAAAAATATCTAGGTTTAGATAAAACATACACAGTAGAAATATTATGTGGCGCTTCAACCGATACGCACGATTTACTCGGCTTGGTCACAGAAGTTGGGGCAAAAGAAATTACTCTGAAAAAATTTACCGAGTCAGTGAGTTATTTTGTTGGTAAGTTTACTCAGAAATATCCAGCGTTTTCGTCAAAGACAGTGGGTGGTGTTCAGCTACACGAACTAAGCAGAAAAGGAGAGATTGTGGAAATCCCAGAGCACGAAGTTTCGTTATGTGGTGCAGAAATAATATCCCATAAGAAAATTACAGGGAAAGATGTTTTAGAAAACGCTCTTTTTTTGGCTGATTTGGTTCTAGGCGATTTTAGACAAAAGGAAATTAAAGAAAGATGGGAGATGTCACTCAATAGTGGAGAAATAGATTTTAAGTTATTTGAAGTGGAGTTAAAAGTTTCTTCTGGTTTTTATGTTAGGCAATTTGCCCATGATTTAGGTAAAAAATTGGGCGTACCAGCTTTGGCGTACTCAATTAAAAGAACGAAGGTTGGTGAGTGGGAGATACAGGGTTTAACCTCGACCCTTAACTAGGTGTAATAATTTTAAGAAATAATTACCTTCCTCCTCTCCGTGGGTGAAAGTAACAACTTGATTTTTTCCTCTTTTTTTAGCTTTGTACATAGCCTGGTCTGCTTTCTCTATCATTTGGTGAAGGTTTATTTCGTTGCTATGCATAACAATGCCAACACTCATTGTTACTTGTACAGGCTTCCCGCCGAGTTTTATTTTTGAATCTGCAAACGCATTACATAATTTTTCGGCAACCTTAACTGCTGTTTTTTTGTTTGCTTGAGGTAATGCAACAACAAATTCTTCGCCACCCCATCGTGCATAGATGTCATTTTCTCTCAAAACACGACCCATTATCTTTGCTGTGTGTTTTAGAACCTTGTCTCCCTCATCGTGCCCATACTTATCGTTTACTTTCTTAAAATCATCTATGTCTATAAAAACAATACTGAAGGGGAGTGTGTCACCTTGTCGATTTAGACTTAGTCCATGTTTTGAATACATGTATTTGAAAACCTTACCAGCTTCTTCGTTGAAACCACGTCTATTCAACATTCCGGTAAGCTCGTCACGATAGACAAGATTTTTCAGTCTGGCTATCTCTGCCTCCAGTTGTTTAACACTCAAGTCTTTTTCTAGTTTTTTAATCATAATTTTGATAACTATATCATAGTCAGTTTTAGTGCGGATAAAAATGAAAAAAAACAGAGCCACTTGCTTGCGCGAAATGGCTCTAGTTGGTGCTCCGGGTGCCGAAGAGTAAAGGTAGGACTTCGTCAGCGGATGGATCGCCGTAATCAACGAAGTGGAACCTCCCGTCGATACAACAAGTGTTGTCATTCTTGAACAGATCAGATTTCTGGAGATGGTCGGGAAGCGACAGTTGGTTGATAACCCAAGGCTCAAGAGATTCCGCAATCTGCTCTCCTTTGGTCATAACGATTACAAAACCCCAAAGATAAGAGCGAAGTACGCGAGCAATTGGGTATTCTGGGTACATTGTGGAAATCCGCATCTCACGACGATTTGCGTCAATACCAGCAATGGTCATACAGCGAACCAGTACCTTAAGCAGGTTTCCGTTATGTTTTTCCAGTTTTCTCTTGAGGTCACCTCTTAAAATTGCCTGGATGACGATTATAAAAGGAATAAATGGCCGAAATGGCAAAGCAATTTTGATCGCGATGGTCTCCGTGAGGATGACCAAGCGCGTACACCCTTGTGTAAAACGCATCGCGAGATCCTCCTAATTTGTGGTGGAATGTGCTGGGACAGAGTGCTTACTGGTTGTTTTTATATCACGAAGTAAAACCATTGTCGATTAATATGAAAATCCCCATAAAGGGATATTTATATTTTGTATTATGTAGGCTAGTTAGAATTTTTTCTCCTATTTTTTACGGCAATTAAGATACCAGCTACAAATAATATGACCCCGAGTAGTTGTGCGCCTGGGCTATCATCGATTTCGCCAAAAACAAACATAAATGCACCAAATAATATTGCGAGAGTAGAATACATTACTTTAATTTTATTCATGATAAGAATAATACCGTAATTACTTCCGATTAGTTAAGAGGGGTTGATGCTGAGACAGGATAGACAGTTTTATGGTTGAAACAATTCTTCGGGTATGAAGCGAACGTTGTTAACTGTTGGAAATTGTTTTGTCGTTGCCTCAATTTGTGCCCACAAAATGGCAACCCGACAAGAACCACCGCCTGTTTTGTTTTGCGGGTCGTCGAATACGAGTGTGGCAACTCCATTGGTAATAGTTGCACTTTTAAGTGTGACATCTGGAAGCGGGAACTCACTTTCAATTCCCGATGCCCGCTCCTTATCGGAAATTTCACCACGGAGAAGAAGCTTTATTGTGTCCGCGAGGGGAGTCGTTGTTTCCGGAATGACCCGCTGAACAGCTACGAGTCCGTTTTTACTGCATTGTACGCCACCAGGACCCTGGTCTAGAGTTGGGTTATAAAAATATAGCTTAATGGATTTGCCAGACTCTATCGAGATAGAGGGGGTCGAAGGACGTGATGCGAAAAAGTACCAAGTTGTTATAACAAGAAGGAAAATACTGAGGACTGCTATTAAATATTTATTCATAGATTCTTATATGAAGTATACCAAAATTTGGGACCATATTTAGGTTAAAAAAGTTGGCTACCTAAAGCAAAGATTTAGAATATTTCCGGAGAACTGGATTCGGCCACGGATAAATAAGACGGGATTCGCCTCTCGCAAAGCCTCGAAACGCACTAAAAATATAGTCGTTCCACTCCTTATTTTTAGGCGCCTTCGGTTTGAATCCCGCACCAAGTAGTTAAAAACAAAAAACGCCCACGAAGGGCGGCTTTGTTTTTAATGCTCCGGAGACAGTCCGGTCACAGATATTTTTCTGCTGAAAAATTCTGCGACCCCGCCTCGCGCCGTCGCGCTCCGGCTTTCGAATCCTGCACGCAAGTGGCTTAAGCCACTTGCTCTCTCGGAGTTGCAACAAAAGTAAAAACGCCCTTTTGGGGCGTCTTACTTTTGGCAACTCCGGAGACAGGATTCGAACCTGTGACCAATCGCTTAACAGGCGACCGCTCTACCGCTGAGCTACTCCGGAATATATTATGCGGAGTGGTAGAAATGCTCTATTTATTCGCATTTCAACTACTCCGGAATGTGGCTAGTATGCTATCAAAAAAATAGAAAAATGAAAAGTTTATTCATTATCTTTCGTGAGGTATACTATTTTTCATGTTATACAAAGATTTTCTTCAGAATTTAGACAAATGTCCATTTTGCGACAACGGGAATGGGCGTCACATTTTAAAAACAGAAACCGCTTACTTAACCTATGCGCTGGCGCCATATCATAAACACCATTTATTGGTTGTGCCATTTAGGCACGAAGAAATAATTCTTGGTCTCTCTGAAAAGGAGATTTTAGATATGGATTTTTTACAGGAAGAAGCGCTTAAGATTTTTAAAAAACTTGGATATAAAAATATGTCCGTTTTAGAGAGGGAAGGAGACAATACATCTAAATCAATTCCACACCTTCACAATCATGTTATTCCAGAAGTGAGAATTGGCGATCTAGACCACAATGGCAACGAAAGAGCAGTTATGTCCGATTCTGAGATTGAGGACGTTCTTAGGGAAATTTCAGCTGTGCTTTAATTTAATTAATGTACTGTAAAGTCAAAGTAATTCCAGGTGCCAAAAAGGAATCTTTTGTAAAAAAAAGCGAAGACCACTTCAACGCTTCTGTGCGTGAACCAGCTGAGCGCAATTTAGCCAACAATCGAGTTTTGGAGCTCGTGGCGTATCATTTTGAAGTAGCTAAAGGCAAGGTTCGCCTTGTTTCAGGCCATAGAAGCCCCAGTAAAATATTTAGGGTTGATATCTAGTTTTTAGTAGTTGGGTTATTTTGTTATAATAAGTGAATAATTAATCATTTTTAATCACATGAAAATAAACACAATTAAAGCTACAAACACAGACTTAACTCCTGCCATCGCGGAGTATGTGCAGAAGAAGCTTTCTAGTTTAGAAAAAGTTGTTGATAAAAATGATGAAAGCGCCGTGGTGTCTATTGAGGTGGGTGTAAAAACAAAACACCATCAGCAAGGAGATATTTTCTTTGCGGAAATAAATTTGCATATTGCCGGTGGGGATTTTTACGCTGTTGCTGAGGAGTCTGATTTGTATTCAGCAATCGACGCGGTGAAGGACGAAATTATTAGTGAAGTGAACTCACACCGTAGCCGAAGAAGGAAGCTACTTCGTCGAGGGCAGGCGTTAGTGAAAGACGTGATGCGTGGTTTTGGGGAGCAATTCGGGAAAATTAAAAGATTTAGAAAATAATTATTTAAATATGGATAAAGAGACTCTTGCTGTTTGGGGTGGTTTGCTTGTTTTAATAGCTGGCATTGGCACAGCTGTTTATTATGGATCGATAAAGAGTACTGTTTCTAGCGAAAAAACAAACACCACAGAAACACAAATTCCCGTGCCGGGCTCCACAAACCAGGTTATCAATAATTCTACGGAAAATAATATGGACAATACTAAGGCAACACAGGCAATAATTAACACGAACTACGGTTCAATAGCATTTGAGTTTGATTACCAAGCACCAAACACGGTGGCAAATTTTACAAAATTGGCACTAGAAAAATTCTATGATGGAATTAAGTTTCATCGCGTTATTAAAGGGTTTATGATTCAGACTGGAGATCCGTTTTCTAAAGACGATAGTATTAAAGAAAGATGGGGAACCGGTGGCCCTGGTTACAAATTCAACGATGAACTTACTGGTCAAGAAAAATATCCAACAGGGACTGTTGCAATGGCCAATGCCGGCCCAAATACAAACGGTAGTCAGTTTTTTATCGTGACGGCGCAACCAGAGGCACCACTTCCACCTAGCTATGCTGTCTTTGGTCACGTTACTTCTGGAATTGAAGTAGCTCTAAAGATTGAAAGCGTTAAGACCGAGACGAGCGATAGACCAGTTGAGCCAGTGATTATTCAGTCGATAGAAATTCGATAATAAAAATCTGACCCATTAGAAAAGCCCGCGTGAACGCGGGCTTCTGGTTTCCTTGAAGGGAACCGGCTATTGCGGGGGATATTCGAGGACATCCTTCCGTATGTCCAGGCGGGTTTTCCCCAGGTCGCTTTTCGCAAGAGCCAAAAGTAGTTCGGATTCTTTTTTGCCGACGACGACTGCGTTCATTTCGTGAATTAGTGCAATCAACTCTCCCGGTAAAATCCCCCGGGGAACAGGTAGTGGCTCGCCGTTTGTCGCTAGGTCAGTTTCCTTTCCCGGCATTTTGGCCACTGCTTTGCCGAGCGTCTTGAGGAAGCCAGAAATCTGGATCCCAATAATCTCAGCTGCGGTGCCGTTGCTTCCGTTTGCGGTGAGGATCCGGACTTGTCCCGAGATTTCGACCTCGTCCTCAACCTTATAGGAAGCACTTGTACAAAAAAGACGAAATGCGTCGCCACCATGCTCTTGGTTTGCGTTATCGAGAAGGAGTGGTTGGTAGGCTCCAACCATACGGACACCTTCTGACTTCAGCTCACCTGGAACTCTTGCGACCACAACGATTTGTGGCGGGCGCGGTCCTTTCCGCGTTGGCGCTACCTCGAGTGGTGCTTGAGCACTGCCTTGGCCCGGTCTTACCCCGGCTCCGGTCGCTTTCATTTTTTAATCTCCTGCTGTTTTGTTGATAGGAACTGCCTTGCCAATTTCTATTCTATCACAACGTCTCCGCGCAAGAAATCATCAAAGTTCATTACTTTTCCACCTTCTGGAACAACTTGTTTTACTACTAGTTTACCTTCAATTAGTTCAGCTTTTTTAATAGATACCCTTAATTTTTTTCCATTTTTTGTTGCAAAAAAATAAGCGCCCGGCCACGGTGTTAAAGCTCTGTATTTTAAATAATTTTTGTGTTGGTCGTCAGACAAAACAATTAAACCATTTTCTTTTGTTATTTTTTTTGTGAAGGTTGCTTCGTTGTGGTTTTGTTCCTTTGGTTTTATTTCCCCTGCAATCCATTTTGGAATAACAACAGAAAGAAGTTTCCCTCCCTCGTGAGCTAAAAGATTTTCTAGTTCTGGAGCTGTTGTGCTTTCTTCAGTTCCTATTTTTTTAATATCTAATATTGGGCCGTGATCCATTTCTTCGTCGATGAGCATGATTGTGATCCCAACTTCTTTTTCATCAGCAAGTATTTGGGATTGAATAGGGGAGGCACCTCTATATTTTGGTAGGAGTGATGGATGGACGTTGAGTGTTCCATTAGTTGGAATATCCAAAATTGTTTTAGGAATTATTTTCCCATAAGCGGCAACGACGAACAGATTGTAGGAACTATTTTTTAGTTTATTAGTAAAGTCATTGTCGAGTTTTGCTGGTTGTACAGCTGGGATGTTGTGCGCTTGTGCCCAAATCTTTACAGGTGGTGGGGTGAGGATAAGTCCACGGCCTTTTGGTTTGTCGGGGGCCGTGACAATAAGAGAAGGCACAATTTTGGCGTTTTTGAGTTCTTCTAAAATGGACACCGCAAATTCTGGTGTTCCAAAAAATACAAACGGAATATTATTCATTGTTTTCATTGTAGCCCTCCTCGTCTTCGGGATGTAGCTCTCTTAGTTCTTTTGCTTTGTCTATAAAAAGAATTCCGTCGAGATGGTCAATTTCGTGTTGGAATATTTCGGCGAGTAGTCCACTACCTGTTTGAGTAAAAACTTTTCCATCTTCATCCTGTGCCTTCACTGTCGCTTTTTCGCTACGCTTTATTTTGCCGTAGATGTGACGCACAGAGAGACATCCCTCTAGAAGCTCACGCTCTTTTTTTGAACGCTTAATTATTTGTGGGTTGATGAAGGCTTTATCGGGGTAAAGTTTTTGATCCATAATTTTCTCGGGGTCTTCTTCGTTGGTGCGAAGAGCAAAAACGCGCCCAGCAACGACGAAAATACGAAAGGATTCTCCAATTTGAGGGGCAGCTATAGCAACGCCGTCAGGCTCCTTAGATAAAGCCACTTTCATGTCTGCTATTACCCGCTTTATTTTTTTAGAGTCAATTTCGGCGGGTGGAACGACCTTAGCCAGTGAACGAAGGACCGGCTCACCGTTTTGGACTATCTTTTTAGGCATTTGTTAATTATACGTATGATTTTTGAAAACACTACGTAGTGCTGGTAAATTGCGTATCGTTGACGTATTTGATTATGGGTGGTAGCGTGGCAACAGCCTAAAGTTCTCCTGTAGTTTAAAACCGTCCACTATATAAGGAGTGTACACATGGACAAAAACGCGCTTGCGCGAAACAACCACCTGTTTTTCTACGTTTTCCTGACCCAACACGCCCTCTTGACCGAGACCTTTTTGGATCTGTGCGATATCGGAGCACGAGAGGTGTCACATTGGGAAAGTTTTCCCGACGACGCGCCCATTGGGAACGGAATACAACAACTCGCGTTTCACTGTAGGGGCGACGAGTTGGGGTACCTCCGGTTCACCAACGACACGGCAAAGATTATCGCGGAAAAGGAAATTCGCGGTTTACAGATGGCGCTGAAGATTCCGAGCTTTATCCGCGGCGAACTCAACGACAGTTGTGAATTCACTTTGAACAACGGAGTTCAGGTGTCGTTCAAAATTACCGGCTACGAAGGTGACCCTGACGACGGCCGAGGTTTCGTCGAAATCATTGACCCCGTTTCCGAGTGTTCATCGGACGACATTCCGCTTGGGCGGATGGTGGAAATGAGTGTTATCTGTACCGCTTGACAACACGTGGTGCTCAAAAGGGCTCGTCGCAAGATGGGCCCTTTATTTTTTTATAAAATTGTTTCAGGATCGACTTCAATATCAAATTGAAGTGGGAGACTCTTTAGCTTTTCGATAAGATCTTTGCGGGGCCACTGTTTTGGTTCGAAAGAAAGTAGGCCATGTAGGCGGTACTCCTTTTTAACTTCTGGTATAAAAGCGGGGAAAATTGGGAATTGATCAACTCGAAGATAGTTGTGAAGTCGCGCCATTTCGCGCTCGGCCTCGTCGCGTTTTCCACGGTAGGTGATTTTGAGAAGCTTAGCGAAAGGCGGATAGCCAAATTGTTTTCTTTCAGCAAGTTCACGTCTGTAGAAGCCCACTAGGTCTCCTTTTGAAACATCGCTTAATAGTTCTCTGTCTTTGTCCCTTGTTTGAATAATAAATATTCTTCGTGCTCGTGTTTTTAAGTATGAGAGTGTTTGGAATACCCGTTCTTCTATTCGAAAATCTGGAATTGTAAAAAGAGAATCAATACCGACGGCCGCAACACAGTCAATTTCTTCTGTGAGGTACGGAAGGGCAAGTTCTGTTCCGATAAGCAGAGTTGCTTTCGAGCCGTAGAATTCTTTAATAGCCTTAGTGATTGATTTTCGGGTTTTAGCGACATCGCTATCGAGGCGAACAATGTTTAAGCGTGGAAACTTTTTTTCAAGTTCGCTTTCAATACGACCACTTCCGGTACCAAGTGGTTTCATTCGCCAGCTTCCGCAATTGCGACACAAGTCTTCGGTTTGTTTTCCTAAAATTATTTTCTTTCCACATTGATGACAAAGATAAAAACGGAGAGATCCTTCTTCGTGAAGAACCATAGGACTTGTGCAGTGCCCACACATAAGAGTTTCCCCGCAGTCTTCGCAGACGGTTACTGGAGCAAGTCCACGTCGTCCAGCAAAAACGAAAATATTTCCGTTACGTTCTATCGTTTCCCTTATTTCGTTAACAAGGCGCTCACTTATTATTGGGTATGTTTTTTTGGGAGACGCCTTTTCAAGCTCTTTTTTCATATCAATAACAACTGTTTCAGCTTGCGCGCGAAGGCGTAATTTTACGGGGCGCCATTCTGGGAACTCGTGCTCATCATGGCGGTAGAGGGTTTCGGCGCGAAGAATTGTGTCTCCAAAAATAAGTCTAGCCCCACTTTTTTTAGCCAAAAATTCGGCAAACGTGCGGGCGTCAACGTGTGGACGCCCCATACGACGATAAGCATTGCTCGATTCTTTCTCGACGATAAACGTCGAAATGTCATTTCGAGGAACTGATAGGAATGTACTAGTTCCAATTATTAAAAGTGGATGAGTATCGGAAGCAATTCTTTGCCAACGACTAACCATTTCTTTTTTTGAGAGTTCGCTGTGTAGGGTGACGACATATCCTTCAATGCCTTTGGCTAAGAGAGTTGTATAACGTTCTACGTCTTCTATGGTTGGAAGGCAAAGAAAAAGGGAAAACCCTCGGGCGAACTCTTCTCTAAATAAACTACGATAAGTAACGAGTCGTTCTTCCTCGTCAGACTGAAAAACAAATTGTTCTGCTGTTATTGGGCGTTCTTTTCTTGGAACAGAAATTACTTCTCCGGCGGTGGCGCTTTCTTCAAGAATTGCTTTTGGTGAAAATAGTTCAATGATTGCGCCAGCTGGTGCCGCGAAATATTCTGCCGCTTCGTCGGCCGCGGCGATAAAGGCAGACGAGAAAAGTTGACGTGGTTTTCCGTTTTCTATTTTCTTTATTGCAAAGGAAGCAGCTCGTATTTTTGCCTTACTATCCTCTGCACTTTCAACCAAAACAACGAGTGCAGGAATACTTCGTCCTCGGAGGGGGACATTAACAACCGAGCCAAGTGGTAAGTTTTCAACCGAAAAATAAGACAAGCGTTCTTTGAAGACGCTTTTTCCGATTGGCATAACGGTCACGAGGCTAATCTGCATAAATTCCAGTATAGCAAAAATGCTCCACAAACTAGTTTTTAAGTAGAATTTGGAGATGCACTAAAAACCAAGTAAGATGGTGCAATGAAAGAGATTTTTCTAATCAAAGGGTTGGCAGGCATGCGAAAATTGCGTGGAAAAATTGCCGTACGTGGCGCAAAAAATGCAGCCCTAAAGGTTATGGCTGCTTCTATTCTTTTTGACGACAAGCTCACAATGAAGAATGTTCCTGAGATTGAAGATGTTAATCGAATGGGGGATTTACTCACCGACTTAGGAGCTGATGTGCAGTATAAGAATAAAGGGGTCTTGGAAATTTCTACTACAGGAATGCGTAACGGGAAAATGTCAGTTGAGATCGCCAAGCGCTTGCGTGCTTCTATTGTCCTTACTGGTCCACTACTTGCACGTTTTGGGACAGTCCATTTTCCACATCCAGGTGGATGTGTTATTGGTGCGCGACCGATTGATTTATTCTTGGAAGGTTTCAAAAAAATGGGGGCAAAGATTTCTGTGTCTGGGGAAAAAGGGAAAGCTTATTACGTCATCTCTGCTCGTGGCGGAAAACTTCGGGGGGCAGAAATATTTTTCAGGAACCAAAGCGTTACAGGAACAGAAACGTTTATGATGGCAGCGGTTTTAGCCGAGGGTAAAACAGTCATTAAAAATGCTGCTCTTGAGCCTGAAATTGAGACATTAGCGGAATATTTGAATAGTTGTGGGGCAAAGATTATTGGCGCAGGAACATCAACAATCACAATTACTGGAACTTCAAAATTAAAGAGTAAAGGTAAGGCTTACATTACGACACCTGACAGAATTGAAGCTGGTAGTTTTCTTGTTATCGCGGCGCTACTCGGAGAGGATGTCACTATCACAGACTGCGAACCAAAACATTTAGAATCTTTGATTGAAGTACTTACGTATTCTGGAGTTCCGATTAAGGTCGGCACAAATACTATTACGGTAAAAGTTTCTGGAAAGAAAAAAGTTCAACTCAACGCTGTTGATATAAAGACACACGAATACCCAGGATTCCCAACTGACATCCAAGCGCCAATGGTGGTTTTTCTTACACAAGCAAAAGGTGACAGTTTGGTTTTCGAGACAATTTTTGAGGGACGTTTAAATTATGTTGAATGGTTAAACAGAATGGGGGCAGAAATAACAATGTTTGATCCTCATCGTGTAAAAATTTCTGGACCAACACCCCTTAATTCTAAGGAGCTTGAAAGCCCAGACCTTCGAGCGGGGCTAGCCTTTGTTATTGCGGGTATTGTTGCCAAAGGTGAATCTGTTATCCATAATGTCTATAACATTGATAGAGGGTATGAGAGAGTTGAGGAGCGCCTAAGAGCAATCGGCGTTTCAATTGAAAGGATGCCGGTCGCGGACTCGGTGGTGGCTTAACACACGAAATAAATGTCATTTTTTACAAAAAAACTTGGAATAGATTTAGGGACAGCAAATACCCTCGTGTACCTTCCTGGAAAGGGAGTTGTTTTAAACGAACCTTCAGTTGTTGCTGTTTCTGAACAAGAAAACAAAATTTTGGCTGTTGGTATTGAAGCAAAAGATATGATTGGTAAAACTCCAGATAGCATTATTGCTTATCGACCAATGAGAGATGGTGTGATTGCTGATTATCGCGTGACCGAAGCGATGCTTCGTTATTATATTGGTAAGGCGATGGGGAAGTTTAGTATTTTTAAACCAGAGGTGATGGTTTCTGTTCCTGCGGGGGTAACGTCAACAGAACGTCGTGCTGTCGTGGAGGCTGCAATTAAAGCTGGGGCAAAAAACGCCTATGTTGTGAAGGAACCAATTTTGGCGGCAATCGGCGCAGGTATTCCAATTCATGAACCTCGAGGGCATATGGTTGTTGATATTGGTGGTGGTACGACAGACGTTGCTGTTATTTCGCTCGGTGGGATTGTTGCATCAAACTCTGTGAAGTGCGCAGGCAATCGTATTGATGCTGCAATTACGGATTACATTAAAAAAACTTTTAACTTGGCTATCGGAGACAAGACAGCAGAAGATATAAAAATTCAGATTGGTTCGGCAACGCCAATGGACGAAGAATTGACGATGACCATCAAAGGTCGCGATTTCATCGCAGGACTTCCACGTACTGCACAAATTTCAACAAATGAAATCGTTAAGGCGATAGATAAAGAACTAAGACAGATGATAAAAGCGATTAAAGACGTTCTTCAGGATACTCCACCAGAGCTCTCGGCGGATATTATAGATAATGGAATAATCATGACCGGAGGAACCTCTATGCTTCGTAATTTTCCAGAACTTGTTTTTCGTCGCACTGGAGTTAAGGCGACTATGGCCGAGGACCCATTGTATTGTGTGGCGAAGGGGACTGGAATCGCACTTGAGCACCTCGATGTTTACAAAAAGTCGATAATCGCGAAGCGATAGTTTTTACAAGGCTTAATCTTGTAAATTAAAATGAAAACAATTTTTGAGACATATAAAGGTAGTGGTAACTTACACCACGCTTATTTGATTGAGGGAGAAACCACCTTGGTGCCAGAACTTGTTTCAGAAATTGAAAAAGCCTTTGGACTTGTAAGTCAGGCTAATCCTGATTTTTTTATTGCTCATTACGAAACGCTTGGAATAGACGAAGGGCGAGAACTTAAGCGCAAGCAGTCCGAAAAATCACTTGGCGGTGATTATAAAATTTTTGTAGTTTCGGCTTTGAGCTTTACTCGTGAGGCTCAAAATTCTCTCCTTAAAGTTTTTGAAGAACCAACAGCAGGAACTCATTTTTTTATTGTTCTTAAAGATGCGCGGGCAATACTTCCAACGCTACGTTCACGAATGGTTGTGGTTTTGGGAGGGGAAACATTAGACGAGGCGGGTGAAATACAGGAGATTGCCAATGAGTTTTTAAAGAAGGAACCAACAGAGAGGCTCCAAATGCCGTTCATAAAAAAACTTATAGCAGACAAAGACCGAGAGCGCACTTCTCTTTTTATGGACGCACTTCAAGAGGTTTTAAGTAAAAAAATTAATGGAAAGACAACACCAGAAGAAGTGGCAACCCTTGAGACGGTAATAAAATTCCGCGGTTATTTGCGAGACCGCTCGCCATCAATAAAAATGATTGTGGAATATTTGGCAATTACGCTCTAGCGCTTAAAAGTTTGAATTCATTAAAAAATACCATATACTACACATCAATATGGCTTACAGTTTTCAGCAATTTAAAGATGAACTTAAGAAAGTAGACGAGTGGTTACTCCACGAATTTACTTCGCTTCATACTGGTCGAGCAGCCCCAGCTATTTTAGACGGTGTCTTGGTTGAGGCTTATGGCGCTCGTACCCCGATAGTTCACTTGGCAACAGTTTCGATTGAAGACCCACGTACTTTACGTATTGCGCCATGGGACAAAGCTCATGTTAAAGAAATAGAACGTGCTATCTCCTCGGCAAATCTTGGACTCTCTGTTTCAACAGACGACGAAGGTCTTAGGGTTTCTTTCCCTCAACTTTCTTCTGAGCGTCGCGAGATGTTAATAAAATTATCAAAGAGCAAACTAGAAGAAGCTCGTATTTCTGTGCGAACAGAAAGAGAGAAAGTTTGGTCCGATATTCAAGCTCAAGAACGTGACGGCTTAATAACAGAGGATGAAAAATTTAGATACAAAGATGAGCTTCAAAAGTTTGTAGATGAGGCTAATTCTAGACTTGAAGAATTTACACAACGCAAAGAGAAAGATATCTTAAGTTAATACATGTCAATTATTCTTTTTCTTATAATTCTTTTCGTCCTCATTTTGGTGCATGAGTTTGGGCATTTTATAACAGCAAAATGGGCAAAAATTCGCGTTGATGAATTTGCTATTGGTTTTCCTCCAAAGATTTTTTCGTGGAAGAGAGGAGAAACACAATACAGCCTAAATCTTTTGCCGTTTGGAGGTTTCGTTAAAATTTTTGGTGAGAATCCGGCAGAATTTGAAGACGAGGTGAAAGAAAGTAAGGAGGACTTGTCACGAAGTTTTGGTGCTCAGCCAAAGTGGGTTCAAAGCGGAGTTTTGCTTGCCGGTATATTTTTTAACGCCCTTTTGGCGTGGGTACTTTTTTCCACAAGCTATATGGTTGGGTTGCCAACATCCGCCCAGTCAGTATTTGCCGAAGGCTTACGTGATACAAAATTGGTGGTGCTCGATGTTTCAAAAGGTTCTCCTGCGAATGTGGCAGGGCTGGAAGCAGGGGATCAAATCTTATCTGTTGAAGTTGAGGCGGAAAAATTAGCACAATTAAAACCAGATAATTTTAGAAAGTTTGTTCAGGAGCATAAGGGCGAGTCTATTGATATTAGTTTTTCTCGTGCCGGTGTGACAAACGACATTTCTGTTACTCCTGCTAGTGTTCCTGGTGGCACTTATGCTGTTGGTGTTGTTATTGATGAAATTGGAATTATAAAACTCTCGCCAACTGAAGCTATTTGGCAAGGGCTCAAGACGACAGGTTCACTTTCGTATCTTACTATCGCATCGCTCGGGGATTTGGTTGGTGGAATGTTTAATGGTAAATCTGAAATATCGTCACTCACTGGTCCGGTTGGAATTGTTGGGATGGTAGGGGAGGCAAGTAAGTTTGGTTTTGCTTACTTGCTTTCTTTTACCGCTTTGATTTCTGTTAACCTTGCAATCTTGAACCTTCTTCCATTTCCAGCGTTAGACGGCGGACGATTCTTTTTTGTGATTATCGAATGGATTAAGGGTTCGCCAATAAAACCGATAGTAGCCAATACTGTTAATCTTATCGGTTTTGCAATTTTGATTATTTTGATGCTCGTTGTGACGTATCACGATATTGCAAGATTGATTGGGTAAATGAAAAATCGCCCGCATATAGCGGGCGATTGAAAAACTGGCGGAACTTACTCGAAGACGAAGGACGTTATCCGTATTCTCTCCCCACGCTGTTCGGTCATTTTGACGACCTGGAAATTGGTTGGTAGATTGAGACGTTCTTCTGCCCATGCGAGTAAAACCTTGCCGTCCTCACCGCCACTTGTTGCACGAAGTACGTACAGATGTTCTCCGGCTTCACGGTGAGAGTTCAGACACGCGAGAACTTTGTAGTAGCCCCCGACCTTCATGAAAAGATGAAGGTTCCCGTCTTCGTCGATGAGCGGGAGTGGGTGGCTGAATTTTTCCCGCATTCCACGCTCGGTCAGAAAAGACGCCCACGCTACGCCTACCCAAAAGGTGACGAAAGCGGTTATTACCAGAAACAAAAGCGTTTTGCTTTCGGTGGCGGTTGCAATCATCGCACCAATAAACAGAGCGATGGTGGTTAGTATTGCCAGTATCTTAAAGTCAAGTTTGGTCAAGATATTCTCCTTATTCAGTTTTGTGACAGAACCAGCTAGATTATTTCTGTTTCGAACTTTACGTCATTTACCTCGTTTTGTCAATTTTTTCTTTTTCTTAAAAAAGTAGTGTAAGATAGCACTATGTTGCAATCAAAACTCTTTACAAAACCACGAAAGGAAGCGCCTGCCGATGAGGTGTCTAAAAACGCGGAGCTTCTCATAAGAGCTGGTTTTGTCGATAAATTACAAGCTGGTGTCTATACATACCTACCACTTGGTTTACGTGTTTTAAAAAAGATTGAAAATATAATCCGCGAGGAAATGAACAAGGCAGAAGGCGTTGAAATTTTGATGCCATCGCTTCATCCGAAAGAAAATTGGGAGACAACTGGTCGCTGGGAGACAATGGACGATCTTTATAAAGTGTCCGATAGTTCTGGGCGTGAGAATGCTCTCGGTCCGACGCACGAAGAGGTCGTCGTTCCGTTGGTGAAAAAATTTGTTTCTTCATATCGCGATCTTCCAGTTTATCTTTATCAAATTCAAAATAAATTTCGTATGGAGTTGCGCGCGAAGTCTGGTATTTTGCGCGGGCGCGAATTCATAATGAAAGATTTGTACTCCTTCCACAAAGACGAAGAAGATTTGAAAAAGTACTATGAAGTTATGAAGACTTCATACGAAAATATCTTTAAGCGTGCAGGCATTGGCGAAAATACATATTTTACTTTTGCTTCGGGTGGTAGCTTTTCTAGATATTCCCACGAATTTCAGACAATCGCAGTGGCGGGGGAAGATACTATTCATATTTGCGACAATTGCCGCATCGCTGTTAACGAGGAAATAATTGCCGACCAGAGCACTTGCCCCAAGTGTGGAGAATCTGATTTGCGTAAAGAAAAGGCGATTGAAGTTGGAAACATTTTTGAACTTAAGACAAAATATTCCAAACCTTTCAATCTTGTATACAAAGATGAAGATGGTAGCGACAAAGATGTGATCATGGGTTGTTATGGTATTGGGCTAGGAAGATTAATGGGGACCGTGGTTGAAGTTACTTCCGACGATAAGGGAATGGTTTGGCCAGAAGAGATTGCCCCTTTCAAAGTGCACCTACTTGAGCTTGCTAGTTCTGATGCAGAGGTTTCTAAAAAAGCGAAGGAGGTTTATGAAATGTTGAACAGTGCAGGGATTGAAACTCTTCATGATGACCGTGGAGATAAAACTGCGGGAGAAAAATTTGCAGATGCGGATTTGATTGGAATCCCATATCGAGTGTTGGTATCAGAAAAAAGTTTGAAGGCTGGGGGAGTTGAAGTAAAAAAGCGTACAGAAAAAGATTCCAGTATTGTGGCAATCGATAAGATAATCGCAGAACTTTCCTAAATAATTAAATGAAACCATTCGACAAAATTTACTCAGTTTTCTCAAACGATATCGGTATTGATCTTGGTACTGCAAATACGCTTGTTTATCTGAAAGGGCACGGCATTGTTATCAACGAACCGTCTGTTGTCGCTGTTAATCAAAAAACGGGACAAGTTGTTGCTGTCGGTATGGAAGCAAAGCAAATGTTGGGACGTACGCCAGGGCATATCAAGGCCATTCGTCCATTGGTTGATGGAGTTATATCTGACTTTGAAGTGACAGAGGAGATGATTGCTTATCTAATCAACAAAGCTGACCGTATTGCAAAAAAACCAATTCGCCCTCGCGTTGTTGTGGGTGTGCCTTCCGGTATTACCAACGTGGAGATTCGCGCGGTTTATGATGCAACCAGGAACGCTGGCGCTCGCGAAGTGCACATTGTTGAGGAACCAATGGCTGCAGCGATTGGAATTCGTCTTCCTGTTAAAGATCCTGTTGGTTCAATGATTATTGATATTGGTGGTGGAACAACAGACATTGCCGTCATTTCTCTTGGTGGTATTGTTGCTTCGAAAAATCTGAAAATTGCCGGAGATAGATTGAATGAAGATATTATTTCGTATTTGCGTGATGAGTTTAAAATATTGATAGGGGAGAAAACAGCTGAAGGCGTAAAGATTGCAATTGGTTCTGTTTTCGATACAGGAGAGACAATTGAGTCATCAATAAAAGGACGAGACTTGATAACAGGATTACCTCGCGAAGTTATAGTCACCGACGCTGACATTAGAGAAGCGATTTCCGCATCCATTGGTAATTTGATGGATTCAGTTAAAGAGGTGCTTGAACGAACACCACCCGAAGTTACATCCGATATTATGAATCGTGGTATCGTCTTGGTTGGAGGAGGAGCTCTTATTCAAGGACTTGCCCCATACCTCAATAGCGTTTTGAAGATTCCAGTTTATATTTCTGACGATCCTCTTTCGGCTGTAGCGAGAGGAACTGGAATTATTTTGGAAGACCTTGTTTTCCATCAGGATATTCTTATTGAAAAACAAGATGATTTACCACCGAGATAAAAAGAAAAATTATTTTAAAGTATTTGTTCCTGTGATTGCCCTCACTCTCATTGTGGTGTCTGGTGTTTATGCGAAAGGGTTTGTTGCACAGCTTGGAAATAGCACTCAAAATTCTTTGGCTTTGGTTTCTGAAGGAAAGGACGGTGTTGCTAGTTTCTTTTCTGGTTTTTGGTCAGCAATACAGTTTAAGAATTCACTTTCTCAAGAAAATACACGCCTAAAAGCAGAACATGTTGGCTTTGCTCTTCTTTCTCTTGAGCGAGATAGATTGGCACAGGAAAACACAGAACTCAAGGATATTCTTGGGAGAAAATCTGAAAAAAGATCAGTACTCGCTGCAATAATTGCAAAACCAAATCGTTCTCCGTATGACACCATGGTCCTTGATGTTGGGGTTGATAGTGGAATAGTTAATGGAGCTCAGGTTTTGACATATGGAGGTACGGTTGTTGGCGAAGTTTTTAATGTTGGTGACGCCACTTCCAAAGTTGAAATGTTTTCTTCACCAGGAAAGATAACTGCAGGGCTAATATCTGAAGGCAATATAAGCGTCTCTTTACGTGGTTTAGGAAACGGCAATTTTGAAGCTACTCTTCCGAGGGATGTTAATGTTCCTGTTGATGCACAAGTTGTTTCTTTAGGACTCAACCCATTTTTGATTGCTACGGTTGGTGCAGTTGTGAATGATCCACGAAGCCCTTTTCAGGTTATCTTGCTGAAGACCCCGTTTAATATGCAGGAATTAAAACTTGTTGAGGTACTAATCAATTGAAATGAATAACGAAAAGTCTTTTTCATTTATTTTAGGAGTTCGAATCTTGTTTTTTGCGATTCTTGTTTCCAGTATATTTTTTGCGCCATGGTGGTGTAGTTTTGTTTTATACATTGCTGGATTATTTTTATTTGAAAAATACTTCGAGGGAATTTTTGCATTATTATTAATTGACCTTCTTTATGGCATACCAGAGGAAAAGTTTTACAATTTCCCCTTGGTCTCCACTCTTTTTGCTACTGTTTTTTACTTTGTGATTTCTTGGCTTAAGCGTCGTCTCTCTTTCTATTAAAATTAAAAGAATGATATTTAGAAGAAATAAAAGAAATTCAATAATCTCAAAAAACTTCGACCCCGATGAGATTTTTCTAGATTCTGCGAACCGTCCCGGGTTTGATACTCATCACATGGAAGGAAGAATTGAAAAGCCAATTTCTAGGGGGAGTATTTTTTTGATTGGAGGGTTTTTTGCGTTGGTTGGTTTGATTTTCGTTGGTCGTGTTTGGTGGTTCCAAGTTGCTCTCGGGGAAGAATACGCTCGAACAAGTGAGCGCAATCACCTCAAACACATCCCGATTTTTTCAGTGAGGGGGGTTATTTATGATCGAAATAAAACTGAATTGGCTTGGAATACGATTGGGGAAAATGATTTGTTTCCAAAACGTAGCTATTCTACTGCGCCCGGTCTTGCTCATCTTGTTGGTTACGTAAGTCATCCCAAACTAGATTCCAGTGGTAACTTTTGGCAAACAGAAATAACCGGCCAGCAGGGTGCAGAAAGAGAATTTGATGAAATGTTGCGTGGCGAAAATGGGGTCAGATTGGTTGAGTCAGATGTGACGGGAAAATTAAAATCAGAAGTGTCACAGAGGCTTCCTGTTGATGGAGGAAACGTGACGCTTTCTGTTGACGCACGTGTTTCTGCGAAGCTTTACGAGAGTATGGAGGCTCTTTCAAATCAGGTTGGTTTTACGGGCGGGGCGGGGGTTATCATAGATGTTAATAATGGAGAGATACTCGCACTTACTAGTTATCCAGAATATAACTCCCAAATACTTTCAAACGGAGATGAGACTCGCATCATAAATGCGCTTCTTTCAAATAAAAATAAACCATTTCTAAACCGCGTGACAGCGGGGTTGTATACTCCGGGGTCAACCGTAAAACCGTTTCTTGCTGCAGGTGCTCTAGAAAAAAAGATAATTGACCCAAACAAGCAGATTTATTCTTCTGGCTCCATCTCTATCCCAAATCCGTATTTTCCAGACAAACCATCTATTTTTAAGGACTGGAGGGCAAATGGATGGACAGATGTAAGGCGAGCCCTCGCTGTCTCGAGTGACGTTTATTTTTATGCTATCGGCGGTGGATATGCGGACCAAAAAGGATTGGGTGTTGTGGAGATTGGAAACATAATGCGAGCTTTTGGCTTTGGCGAGAAAATTGGTATTAACTTTGCGACAGAGGTTGCAGGAACCATTCCTAGCCCAGAGTGGAAAGAAAAAAATTTCGATGGTGCAAAATGGCTTTTAGGCGACACGTATCATACTTCGATTGGGCAATATGGTTCTCAGGTTTCGCCACTTCAATTAGTGCGCGCTATAGCTGCAGTTGCAAACGGGGGGAAACTTTATACCCCACATATAACAACAGGAGAACAGAATCTTCCAACGAAAGTTGTTTCTATTTCCGCTGATAATTTTAGGATTATACGAGAGGGGATGAAGTTGGCTGTTGATGAGGGTACCGCAAAAGGTCTTCAGATGGGTGGTGTTTCTGTTGGGGCAAAGACCGGTACTGCAGAGCTCGGCGCACAGAAACAGTTTGTTAACTCTTGGATTACTGGATTTTTCCCATACGAAAATCCACGCTATGCTTTTGTTGTGGTGATGGAGAGAGGGCCTCATGAAAATACAATCGGAGGGCTTTATGTTATGCGTCAGGTTCTTGAGTGGATGACAGTTAATACTCCGGAGTATTTTAAATAGGGAATTTGGTTAGTGGATAGTTTCTATTGTGTTTAAATGAACTAATTTTACTAATCTAGCTATTTCTTTTGTAGTTTTACTGTTTGTTGCTTTCGGGTCACTTTTTCGCTACAATACCGCAACTATTAAATTATGGAATATCAATTAAGTAAACAAAAAATTGAGGAATTATCGGCTGAGGTCTTGTTCTTGAAAGGGACAAAACGCAAAGAAATTGCGGAACAACTTGAATATGCAAAGTCTCTTGGAGACCTTTCGGAAAATGCAGAATACCTTCAAGCCCGCGAAGATCAGGCCAAAACAGAAGAGCGCATAGCTCAGATTGAGGAAATACTAAAGTCAGCTGTTGTTATTGAAAAACACCACAGCAATATGGTGGAAGTTGGTTCAACTGTTCACGTTAAAAAATCAGGAAGTTCTGTAACTCAAAAATTTGAGGTTGTTGGTTCTGAGGAAGCAGATATGTCTGTTGGTAAGATTTCAAATATGTCTCCTCTCGGAATAGCGCTTTTTGGTAAGAAAAAAGGAGAAGTTGTTAAGTTCAAAACTCCAGGAGGAGTCACTCAATACGAAATCGTAGATATAGAATAAGATTTTTTTCGAGATACTATCGAAAGACACACATAAAACTTTGCTAAGTTTTTGCTATGCTCGTGCCGTCGCACTGCGCAATGTCTTTCTATAGTATCTCTGGGGTATCAGGAATACAATAGACTTTGGTTTTTTTCGAGATACCACTGAAAGTGTTACTTGTATTTAAATCTCGTTTAAGTCGTGCCTAACTTCACCAGATGCGGTCATAATACCAATGGCGTTGGACAGTAACTTTCTTTTAAGATTTAAGGCGTTAAATTCCTCCTCACTCAAATCTCCATCTGGGTTCCAAACCCATAAAGTTAAATATTCTCCTTTATCCCTTTTGTTTAAAGAGATTAATTCATTGTAAATTTTAGGTGTTAATAACTTTGCGCTCTCTCGTCCCTCGGAAGAGAGAATAGACTCGGCTTCGCTAAATAGTATAGACAAATCAGCTATCCTTTCTGAGGGATTTTTCACCTCATTTTCATTTGGTTGTGGGTTGAATTTTTCTGACATATATTAAATTGTAGCAGGCTCATCTGTGTTTTCCTAAAATCCAAGCGAGTTGTATTTTTGAATTCAATATCACCAAAATACCCCTCAAAAAACATTGCGCAGTGCGACGCTCAATTGCGATATGTGAAGCAATTGAGAGACGGAGCCTGACGAGGCGAGTCGGGGCCGAGCTAATTTCTAGCAAGAAATTATGCGTGGCACGAGAATATGATTTAGGCGAAATCATGTCGCACGACCGTCCATTGACGCGCGACTTTTACAGCAGGGGCGGACATGTGTGTTTTTTAATGCAAAAGCTTAATAATAAATAATTATAAAAAAATCATTATGATTTTCGTTTTTTTATTAAAAACGGTATAATTGGCCAATTATGGCTTCACTTGAAGAGATTCGAAACGAAAGGTTAAAAAAGCTCGCGGTCTTGAAGGAGATGGGCGTTTTGCCTTACCCAATCGTTTCAAACGTAGATGCCACACTTCTTGAGGCGGTTACTCAATTTTCTAAATTATCCAAGCGCAAGAAACCATTGTCTTTGGTTGGGCGTATTATGTCTGTGCGGGGACAGGGTGCGCTAATATTTTTTGATTTAAACGACGGCACAGGAGTGTTTCAGGGGCTTCTTAAAAAGGGAGAAATAGAAGACGCAGTCTTTGAGCTTTTTAGAGATACTGTTGATATAGGAGATTTTGTCGAAGTATCTGGAAATTTATTTGTAACGAAACGAAAAGAAAAAACAATTCTTGTCACCAACTGGAGAATGCTTTCAAAGAGTTTACGTCCGCTTCCTGACAAGTGGCATGGATTACAGGATGTTGAGGAAAGATTCCGTCGTCGTTATCTCGACACATTAATGGCACCAGAAATTCGTGATCGTTTTATTGTTCGCTCAACGGTTATAAGTGAAATTCGTCTAGCGCTTAATGAGAATGGATTTCTTGAGGTAGAAACACCACTTCTCCAACCACTTGCAGGCGGAGCAACCGCCGAGCCTTTTTCAACTCACCACAATGCGCTAGATATTGATTTGTTTTTGCGTATCGCGCCAGAACTATATTTGAAACAACTTTTGGTTGGAGGGTTCAGAAAAGTTTTTGAACTTGGGCGTAATTTTAGAAACGAGGGGATTGATGTCACTCATAACCCCGAGTTTACGATGCTTGAATTTTATGAGGCATATAGTGATGCCAAGAAGGCGATGAAGTTTGTTGAAGCGCTTGTAAGACGCGTTGCAAAGAAAGTTGTGAAGAAAGGGCAAGTAGAACACGGGGAAGAAATAATTGATTTCGGAAAACCATTCAGTGTTATTTCTTATTCTGATTTGCTAAAGCGACACGCCCTTATCCCTGATTTGATAGTGGCAACAAAAGATGAATTATCCTTAAAAGCAAAACAACTTGGTATTGATGTTGCTCCTTCGGACGCAAAAGAAAAAATTATCGACAATATTTATAAAAAAACCTGTCGACCAAAACTAATTCAACCAACATTCATTGTTGATTATCCTGTAGAATTTTCTCCTTTCGCAAAACGAAAAGAAGACAATCAGAATTTTATTGATAGATTCCAACTTGTTGTCGGAGGATTTGAAGTTGTTAATGCTTTTTCTGAGCTCAACGATCCAAGTGACCAGCGTGAAAGATATGTTGAACAAGACAAAAAGAAGCGTGCTGGAGAAGGGGAAGTTTCTCCATCGGACGAGAGCTACCTTGAGTCAATGGAATACGGAATGCCACCAGCTGCTGGAGTTGGAATTGGAATTGATAGACTAGTAATGATTCTGACAAATACGAAAAATATTAAAGAGGTTATTTTGTTCCCAACGATGCGACCGAGAGAATAAAACAATAAATGAGATTATTACTTACCTCTAGTGGGTTAAAAAATGAGCACATAGCAAAAGCTCTCGAAGAGCTTGTTGGTAAACCACTAGCAGAAGTATCTATTCTTTTTGTCCCAACAGCAGCAAACCCTGGAATAGATGATAAGGGTTGGGTTATAGAAAATTTAAAAGATTTTCAGAAATATAGTTTTAAATCAATTGACATCATCGACGTTGCTTTACCGGCAGGGGTTTGGGAACCTCACTTTTTGGCGGCAGACATAATTTGCTTTGGTGGAGGAAATGAAAAATATCTATCGAGAATAATTAAAGAAAATAAAATAAGAGAATTTCTTTTACCGTTACTTAATACAAAAGTGTACATGGGAATAAGCGCAGGGAGCATGGTTGCTGGGCACTTTTTGTCAGAAGATTTAAATAGTGAAATATTTCCAGAAGAGGACTATGGTGGCGAAGAGGGAACTCCAATGGGATTGTATGATTTTGCTTTTATACCACACCTTAATTCTGAGTGGTTTAAACACGTAAGAAAAGAATTTTTAAATAATATAGAGAAAACAAGGTTTAATGTTTTAGTGTATGCCACCGACGATGAGACAGCAATTAAAATAGATGGCTCTAGGTTAGAAATTGTTGGAAGGGGTGATTATTGGACGCTCGATAAATAGAGATTTTAGTTAATTAGAAAAGAAAATAACCACTTGGAGGCGAAGCCTCTAAATACCTACTTGCGTGTTTTATTTTTTCGTGTTAATATAACGCAGTCGAATCGGGATTTTATTGTCAGGATAACCTTTTAGAAAAACTACTATGGATGTTATTTTAAACGAAGGAACAGAAGAGACGACAGAAACTGTCGTTGTTGCAGACGAAGGTACAGTTGCTGAAGCTTCTTCAACAGAAGAAACCACAGAGGCTGTTGATTTAGCGTAAATCAAATAATTTCCCCAAGATCACTCATCTTTTAAGACCGGCGATTTTAGGGAAATATATTATCAACAAAAAACCACCTTGGCGTAAATGCTAGGGTGGTTTTTTGTTTGTACATAAGGATAAAAACGAAGCGCCATTGCCTTTTAATGGAAGTTATTTCCTGGTGTAATTTTGTGGATAACTTTGCTATGTAGTGGTAGCTGGTGGGGTATAATGGTATGCAGTGGTATGAAGTGGAAAATTTTTAGCTAGCCCACTTTATCCACATCGCTTCTGTTTTTAGCCATTTAACGGAAACGATGGGTACGAAATTAAAAGCCATGCTTATAGGGGAATACGTCCACACGTTGGATGATAAAAAAAGAGTTTCTTTGCCCGCCAAGTTCAGAAAAGAGGTGGGGAAGAAAGTGGTAATAACGAACGGACTGGATAAGTGTCTTTTCGTGTACACCATGCCTCAGTGGGAAAAGCTTGCGGATAAACTTTCCGAGCTACCACTAGGACGAGGAGATATGCGTGGCTTCTCTCGTTTTATGCTTTCGAGCGCGTTTGAGACAGACGTTGATTCATTGGGAAGAGTTTTGATTCCCGATGCATTAAAAGATTTCGCAGAGCTCAAGAGCAAGGTCGTCATCGCGGGCGTTTATGGACGCATCGAGATTTGGAACGAAAAGCTTTGGGGTGAATACAAAGCAAATATCGGTAAGCAGGCAGATTTGATGGCAGAGAAGTTAGGTGAGATAGGGGCAATATAACAGCTTGTTAGGAACTAGCTGTTAGCTGATTAGGAAAACATGGAAAAGAAAATATTAAAAGGTGCTCCATCTGAACCTAATAAGCTAAAAGAGGGCGAAGCTAAGGGCTCACATGTATCAGTTCTTTTACAAGAAGCAATAGAAGGTCTCAGTCTAAAAGCAGGAGCTGTCGCACTTGACGCAACACTTGGTGTTGGTGGTCACACGAAAGCAATTGCAGAAAAGATTGGAGCAAAGGGCACACTAATTGGCATTGATGCTGATAGTGCCGCAATCACGCGCGCAAAAGCAACACTTTCTGATTTTGGTTTTAAGGGCGAGATAAAATTTTTTAATACAAACTTTCGAAATCTCGACTTAGTACTGAAAGATGCGAACGTGGAAAAAATCGATGCAGTGTTGTTTGATCTTGGGCTAAGTTCTCCTCAGATAGAAATATCGGGAAGAGGATTCAGTTTTAGGCAAGATGAACCACTAGTGATGACATTTGCCGAAGAGCCAAAACCAGAAGAGGTTACGGCGCTTGATGTAGTGAATAGTTGGAGTGAAGAGACACTAACGCTAATCATCTCGTCATACGGTGAAGAAAAATTTGCCAGACGAATTGCCAAAGCGATTATCGAAAACAGGGAAGCACGTCCAATCACAAGCACTACCGAACTTTCCACAATCATTGAGCAAGCGATTCCTTACGGCGCAAGAAAGAAACAAAAGATTCATCCGGCAACACGTACTTTTCAGGGAATTCGAATGGCGGTGAATGATGAGGTAGGAGCCTTAAACGATGCGCTACCAAAGGCATTTGAGGCTCTCAACGCAAGTGGAAGAATGGCCGTCATCTCATTTCATAGTATCGAAGACAGAATCGTGAAGAGATATTTTCAAGAGAAAGCAAAAGAAGGTGTCGCAAAAATTATTACAAAAAGACCATTGATTGCGACTGACGAAGAGACAAAAGAAAATCCAAGAGCCCGCAGTGCCAAATTGAGAATCCTCGAAAAAATTTAAGTTCAAAAAGTTCTTTATGAAAAAAAATATTTCAAAATTAAATACAAGAAGTTCGGTAATAGCTTGGGGCGAGGTTTCAGGCGCAACAATGCACATAGCTCTCGGTGTCTTGGGTATTACGATGGCATTTTATTTCTACTTAGTTGCTAGTACAATTTTTAATGTTGCAGGAAGAGCAAATGTGGAAAACGAACTTAGAATAGTTAAATCATCTTTAAGTGAGATTGAGCTTGAATACCTTGCATCAGGCAACTCTATTTCTCTTGATTTAGCACGCTCCTTGGGCTACCAAGAAGCAAATAATGCTGTTTTCGTCTCAGAAAACACTGTTGCAAAGGGTCTAACATTGAGAGATGGCTCATCATATTAATCACACTAGTAGAATTAGGTTAATTTCATCCCTTTTAGTCTTTGCCGTGGGATTCATCATCCTCAGGCTTTTCTTTGTTCAGGTTGTTAACGGTTCTTATTATAGCGAGATAGCAGACCGCCAATATGCAACACCACGTGGCTCGATTTTTGATCGTGGCTCGATTTTTTTTAAGGAGATTGATGGAAAATTAATTTCTGCTGCTGGACTAAAATCTGGGTATATCGTTGCAGTTAATCCTCAAAAAATAACAAATGCAGAGGAGTTATATTTGAATTTAAAAAAATATATACCAGAGCTAGAGCACGATACTTTTATTAAAAAGGCGACAAAAGAAAAAGACCCGTATGAGGAAATAGCACATAGGGTTTCAAGAGAAAGTGTCGACGCAATAACAGCGCTAAAAGCCCCCGGAGTTTCTGCTTATAAAGAAAAGTGGAGGTTTTACCCAGCTGGAGAAATGGCAGCTCAGACAATCGGTTTTACCGCTTACAAAGGGGATGTTATTGGTGGTCGCTATGGGCTTGAACGACAATATGACGGCATTCTTGAACGGGGTAAAAATGGTCTTTATGTTAATTTTTTTGCAGAAGTTTTTTCAAGCTTGAGGAGTAATTTGTCTAGCGATGTTTTAGACAAAGAAGGTGATTTGGTTTTAACAATGGACCCTTCTGTACAAAGCTATGTAGAAAAAGTTGCTAAGGAAATTAACAAAAAGTATGATTCAGAAGAAACAGGGGCGATTGTTATCAATCCAAATGACGGCAGTATCTATGCAATTGTTATAACCCCTAGTTTTGATTTAAATAAATTCCAAGACGTGGAAAATGCGGGAATATTTTCTAACCCTTTAGTGGAAAACGTCTACGAAATGGGTTCGATAGTAAAGCCTCTTACGATGGCGGTAGCTCTTGATAAGGGCGTTGTCACAGCCAAAACAACATACAACGACACAGGCTCTCTCACGTTCAATGGCTACACGATTTACAATTATGACAAGCGCGGACGAGGTGTTACCACGATGCAAAATGTGCTTGATGAATCACTCAATACTGGCGCGGCCTATGCAATGCAAAAGGTTGGAAAAGAAGATTTCAAAAAATATTTCTTAGCTTTTGGCTTAGCAGAGAGAACGGGAATCGATTTACCAAACGAAGGAAGAAATCTTATTTCAAACCTAAATACCAATCGTGATATTGAGTTTGTGAATGCTTCGTATGGGCAAGGAATTGCTCTGACCCCAATTAGCATGGTGCGAGCTCTCGCAGTTTTGGGAAATGGGGGTTTTATTATTACTCCGCATTTAGTTTCCGAAATTGATTACAAAGGAGGATTAAACAAGGTGATTGAAACTCCAAAAGGAGCTCAAGTTCTTAAAAAAGAGACATCAGAAGAAATAACTAGAATGCTGGTTGAGGTTGTCGACAAAGCTCTCTTGGGTGGGGCTGTAAAAATGCAACATTATAGTATCGCTGCAAAAACAGGTACGGCACAAATTGCACTCCCGAACGGCAAAGGTTACTATGAGGATAGGTATCTACATTCGTTTTTTGGATATTTCCCGGCGTATAACCCAAAGTTTTTGATATTTATTTATACGAAATTTCCGAAAGGGGAGAAGTACGCATCACATACCTTAACCTACCCATTTATAGATATTACCAAGTTTTTACTGAGTTATTATGAAGTTCCTCCCGATAGGTAGGAAAATACATACTTTATGCAGTTTCTAAAAACAATCCTAAAAAAAATAATAGTCGCGATTCTTACATTAGAAGCGCGACTTATTTTAAAGAAATACAAACCGAAAGTTGTGGCTATTACAGGCACTGTCGGCAAAACTTCTGCGAAGGATGCTATTTATGCCGTGTTGTCGCATTTTTATACAACACGAAAAAGTGAGAAAAGTTTTAATAGCGAAATCGGAGTACCACTCACTGTTATTGGTTGCCCTAATGCGTGGAACAACCCACTTATGTGGCTAAAAAATTTTCTTGATGGACTTTCTCTTTTGATTCAAAGGAAGCCATACCCTGAGTGGCTTGTTCTTGAGGTTGGCGCCGATAGACCAGGTGATATTAAAAAAACAGCATCATGGATTAAGCCAGATATCGCTATCATCACGCGCTTAAGCAAAGTTCCGGCTCATGTGGAGTTTTTTGAGTCGCCAGAAGCAATAAAGGCAGAAAAAGGAGAGCTTGCTCAAGAAGTATCGCCAGGCGGGACTCTTATTTTAAACGGAGATGATGAAGACGTAATGTCTCTCAAGGAAAAAACAAAAGCTCGAACTGAAAGCTATGGATTTAACAAAGATGCCACACTCGTTGCTTCGTATGAAAATATTGAATACCAAAAAGATGATGGCGATAAATATCCCTTGGGCATAACTTTCCGTGTCGACTCAAAACGAGCAAGTATCCCCGTGCACTTGGCTGGCGGATTTGGAATGAATCATATCTATGCAGCACTCGCCGCACTTGCCGTCGCTGATGTGTGTGAACTCAATATGGTTCGCGCAGCAGAAGCGCTTCATACGTATGAAATGGCGCCAGGACGAATGAAATTAATTAAAGGGGTGAAGGAAAGTATTATCATCGATGACACATATAACGCTTCTCCGGTCGCAATGGAGTCTGCTCTCGACACGCTTTCAAAAATGAAGTGCGACGGACGAAAAATTGCAGTGCTCGGGGAAATGCTTGAGCTTGGTAAACACGCTAGTGATGAACATCGTCGAATGGGTGAAATTGCGGGTAAAATTTGCAACATGGTCATTACTGTCGGTATTCGTGCAAGACATATCGCCGAAGGAGCTCTCATTGCGGGGCTCTCTGAGAAAAAGATTTTTCAATTTGAGAATTCAGTGGAAGCGGGTAAATTTTTGGAACAAAAAATTAAAGCAGGGGATATAGCGCTCGTTAAAGGTTCACAAGGAGTGCGAATGGAAAAAGCGGTGCTTGAAGTGATGGCGGAGCCTGAGAAAAGAAAAGAACTTCTTGTGAGACAGGAGGAGGAGTGGAGCTTCCGTTAAAAGTAGCCCTCATTTGAAAGCGTTGACAATCATGTATTTAATGTCGTAGAGTAGCGGAAGCAAATGGTACATAGCTACTTGGGATGGGCCTAGGTGGTGGATATAACGACATCGAAGGAGGAATCATGGGAGGAAATGACTTGTATCCTGGAGAGGAAGCCGTCAAGCGCTTTCAGGATGTCAGGAGTGGTGAAATAACGCTGGT
The DNA here is from genome assembly GCA_041661305.1 of Candidatus Paceibacterota bacterium. NCBI lineage: Bacteria > Bacillati > Minisyncoccota > Minisyncoccota bacterium. Next base: position 248,252 of record JBAZUR010000001.1, on the reverse strand, counting down.
CATTGTCGCGATCATCGTGGTCATAGCAATTGCCTGTATTTATGGCGATCTGCTGGGGATCAACGAAAAGATTGCCACAACCTACAGGGATATCTGGGAAATCATCTTTCCCCGCTAGGCCAACTCACCTCAGACCAAAGCCCGCAGGAATGCGGGCTTCATCATTTTTGAATTGTAAATTTCCTCTTAAATTGCTATGATTTTTTGGTATTTTGTTTTAAAGAGGCCCTATCGTCTAACGGTTAGGACACCGCCTTCTCAAGGCGGGAATCAGAGTTCGATTCTCTGTAGGGTCGCAAAAATTAGCAAAGCCCAATTTTTGCGACCCTAAGCGAGTAAATCACTTTACTCGCGTCAGAGAATCGAAAGACGGAGCGTGACGGCGCGAGTCGGGGTAGCGGAAAATTTTAGCAAAAATTTATCCGTGACCGAAGCGTACTCGCGGTTCTCTGTAGTGGTTAGCTACAAAAAACTTAGTGACTTGTGACCATTAAAATTTGCAAAGCCTTAGAAAATTATGCGTGACCACTTCTCTTAATTAACCCCCATCCAAAACAGCCAAGTTCCAAAAATAAATATAACAGCACCCCAGAGGGCTGACTGGCCCCTAAACATCTGAGCTTTTTTATTGATATGTTCCGGAAATCCGATTTTCATAACTCCTTTAAGTAGGGTAGTCCAACCCAAAAGAGTAATGACGAGCCTCCAATCATTAACCCAGACGCTATGTGCAACAACAGTAGCTAAGCCAAGTAAAAAAGTAATATACCCAGTAGATATTGTTACAGATTTATCCTCGGTATATTCAATGACTCTTCCTAAAAACTTTGCTCCAATAGATAATCCACCAAGAACCATAAAAAGACTACCCCAGAATTTTGCTAAAAATATTGTAATTTCCATAATATTATTTGATTAAATTATTAACTTCGGAATTGAATTGAAGTACTTTCCACGCAAAATATATAAGAGCCATTGAAACAATCGCGCCAACACCCTCGATTATTGAATAGAGCGGAGTTGCTACTTCCGGCTGTAGTAGATGAAGCTGGTCGGCGATTACAAAAAGAATATTTAAAACTGCTGAGGTTATTGCAAGATACGCACCAAGCATTGGTCTTTTGTAAATTAGAGGTATCGCAGATATTTCAGCAATTAAAATTATAAAAAAATACGCTAACCAAAGAAGAGAGACGTTATCTTGAGGTCTTGTTTCAAACCCAATTGGTGGGGGAAACTCTAGGGCGGTAATAATGAGAGTTAGCATGATGGAACCAACTACTCCACGTTTTGCCCACTTAATACTTAAAATGTCGTCTTGTAACATAAAAAAATTATATCATAGAGCTTTGGGGTGTTGGGGTTTGATGCGCATTTTTCCACTCTTCCCATCCCTCAACTCTCGTGGTATTATAAATGAGGTAGTTTTGTTCAACTTATCGGGGGAGGAAACAGCCATGAAGTTTTTGAAGAATCTCTGGGGTAATTTTGCCCAGGCAGTTGAGGAGTTCATCGCCGACCTTCTCGAAGAAGACACGCTGGCTCTGACCGAAGTTGAGCCGGATCAAGTACCCATGATGGTCGAAACCGACTCCTTTGAGAGCTGGAAATAGATCACGAACAACGTTTTGAATTTGCCACCCATATCGGGTGGCCTTGTTTTTAATATTTAGGCAAAAAACTTGGTTCAACACATACACTATAATCTTGCTATAGCAAGATTATAGTGTATGTGTTGATTATGTTCTTAAATATATTAGGCAAAAAAATAGCGCCCCATGATGGGGCGCGGTTTGCTACGCGAGCGGAATTACGTAGCGAAGAGGTCGAGGCTCTCTTGCACGGGCGCTTCAGTCGGCGCTTTGAGAGGAACCTTGTATCCTTCGTACATCTTCATCACGAGCGGTTTGATTTTTCGCCCGTGGTAACCCTTTCCGTCGAATGCGTTGTTTCGTTGCAAAAGACGGTAAAGGTCTTTGTAGAAGACGTTTTCGTCAAACGACGTTACGTGATCCGCAGTCATTTTCGAAAAAATTTGCTCGGCAAGCTTCTGGTGAAACGGCTCGGTCGCCATGACAAATCCTCCATGAAGTAACCTCCTGATATCATACCAGAAAAGAGGGATATGTCAAGCCCGTACTAGAGCAAAGCTTAGTACGGGGCAGGCAACACTAGAAACAAAAAGAAAACTAGACTAGAAGCTCGTCAATTACATCCTTAACATCGTTTCCATCAGCAACACCTTTTAGTTCGTTCATCACCATTCCCATTAGCATTCCTTTTTTAGATTTGTCGACGATACCGCCAAGGTCAGCAATCTTTGCTTTAACAACACGAGCAATATCATCACGACCCATTGTTTCTGGGAGGTATTTTTCAAGAAGAGAAATCTCTGCTACTTCAACTTGAGCAAGATCAGCGCGGTTGCCTTTCATGTATTGCTCGACAGAGTCCTTTCGTTGCTTAACGGCGCGTTTTATAACAGCCGTAATTTCTTCGTCGGTTAAAGTGTCGTGTGGGGTACGCTTTGTTGCAACGAGTTCGTTTGTGCAAGCAGAAAGTATTCCGCGGACAGTGTTTAGCGCGACCTCATCCTTCGCCTTCATTGCTGTTATTAGTTCTCCTTTGAGTTGTTCGTAAAGTGTCATTTTTGTATAAGTGGATTTAAGTATACAATAGTAGAAATTAAAAACCACAGATATGTCCCAATATTACAATCCGCGCCGAACCAAGAATAAATTTAGTCCTGATAGCGCCGAACCATTTGCGCTCTCGCGTTCAAAAATTGATTTATTTTTAGAGTGTCCAAGATGCTTTTATTTAGACCGAAGACTCGGGGTAGGGAGGCCACCAGGTTTTCCTTTTTCTCTAAACTCTGCCGTAGATAAGCTTCTTAAAAAAGAGTTTGATATTTATCGCGCCAAAGGAATAGCTCATCCTTTGATGACAAATTACAAAATCGACGCTGTCCCTTTCAAGCACGATAATTTAGAGGATTGGCGAAACAACTTTGTCGGGGTGCGATATTTACACAAGAAAACAAATTTCGTCGTGACTGGTGCGGTGGATGATATTTGGGAAGCGCCGTCCGGCGAGATAATGGTTGTTGACTACAAAGCGACAAGTAAAGAAGGGGAAGTGTCTCTTGATGCTGAATGGCAAGATGGATATAAGCGACAAATGGAGGTGTATCAGTGGCTTCTACGCCAAAATGATCATATTGTTTCAAACGTGGGGTATTTCGTCTACTGCAACGGCATCTCAGATAAAGAAGCTTTTGACGCCAAGCTTGAATTTAATGTGAAAGTCATTCCTTACAAAGGTTCGGATGAGTGGATTGAGGAAGCTCTAATTGGGGCGAAGAAATGTTTACTTCTTGATGAACCACCAAAAGAATCTGAAGATTGTGATTATTGCTTGTATCGTGAAGCCGTTTCCGAAGTGATGCCAAAGAAAAAAGGAGGGGGAACAGCTTCGTTGTGGTAAAATATTTCTCATGGAAGTTGGAACTATTATTTTTGTAGTCATTGGTGTTTTTATCGGAGCTTTTGTTGTTTGGATAATCACAGCAAAACAGGGGAAACCAGCAGTTGAAACTGATAGTCTTTTACTTATTCAAAACCAACTCGCGACTTTGGCGAAGACGATGGATGACAAGCTTGGCGCGTCTAATAAAGATATGCAGGAAGCTGTTAGGCATCAATTTGTGGAATCGCAGAGTTTAATTCGCGATATTACCGAGAAGTTGACTCGTCTTGATGAAACGAACAAGCAGGTTATTTCCGTCACAGATCAGCTTCAAGGATTGCAGGATATTTTGAAGAATCCAAAACAAAGAGGTGTTTTGGGGGAATACTATTTGGAAACATTACTCAAGAACGTAATGGCTCCTAATGATTATCAAATGCAGTACGCATTTGGAGACGGAGAAATTGTTGACGCAGTTGTTTTTGTAAAAGATAAAATAATTCCTGTTGACTCGAAGTTTTCTCTTGAAAATTATAATCGTGTTATTGACGAAAAAAATCCAGCGGAGCGTGAGCGTCTAGCAAAGCTGTTCTTAAACGATTTGAAATTACGTATTTCTGAAACGGCAAAATATATTCGCCCGAACGAGGGAACGATGGACTTCGCTTTTATGTTTATCCCACACGAAGCGATTTATTATGATCTTTTGGTGAATAAGGTTGGTTCAATAAAAGAGAACGAAGAGAATTTGATACAACGCGCGGCAGGGAAGTATCACGTCATTATTGTTTCTCCAACATCATTCCTCGCATACTTACAAACAGTCCTTCAGGGGCTTAAAGCAATGCAGATTGAAGAGACCGCAAAAGATATTGTAAGGAGGGTGGAGGAGCTTGGAAAGCATTTAAAAGGGTACGAAGAATATCACAGCAAGCTTGGGAATTCATTGAAAACAGTGACCAATCATTACAATTCTTCTGGAAGGGAATTGAAGAAGGTAGACAAGGATGTTTTACGTATTACTGGAATGAGCCCAGGACTCGAAATTCCAATATTGGAAGGACCCGACCGAGAAGACGAATAGGAAGAAAAAATATCTCGATACCAAAAACGAACATTTAGGTAGAGGATTATTTTTAACCTTTTGTTCCGCTATTCTTTTTTGGTCCACAAAGATGTTTTTGGTACGGGATTATTGTTTTGTTGCTACTGATTACATTAGACAAAACAATAAAAAAACCCCGCGCCAAAGGGAAGGGGGAGGTAGGCGCGGGGGCTGACCGCGGTCGCCCCATCAAGCCATGGAGCGGAAGGGAGGTGCGGTCAGGAAAGCTGTTATTTCGATAAAGAGCGATTAGCTCGTTTCCTAAAAGACTGTAGCATTCTATATATATAGTGTCAACAACGGTAATCTTGCGTTTTTACTCGTTTTATGTAAAATACTCTGTCATGGCTGTAACCAAGAAAACCGCAGGAAAGAAGGCAGAATCAAGTGAATTTGCCGTAATAAAGACTGGTGGAAAGCAATATCGCGTTGCGGTTGGCGATGTTGTTACTATTGAAATAATGGATGGTGAGCACAAAGAGGGCGAGGCTATCGTCTTTGATAAGGTTTTGCTCGTTGATGACGGCAAAGATACAACCATCGGAACTCCATATATAAAAGAAGCAAAAGTGACCGGAGTATTGAAAGAAATTGGAAAGGCAAAGAAAGTAGAGGTGATGAAATACAAGGCCAAGAGTCGCTATTTGAAGATTAGAGGACATCGCCAGCCATTTTTCAAGGTTGCTATAGAGAAGATAAAATAAAAAAAAATCCGCTGATGGCGGATTTTTTTTATTTTCTATTTTCGATTGCGTATTTAAGTGTTTCTCCGTCTGAGTATTCGAGTTCGGAACCAGTGGAAAGACCGCGCCCAAGAGTACTTAAACTAATAGAATATTTTTGTGTGACTGGTTCGAGAATGCGCTTAACATATTGATAGGTATTTTCACCTTCGGGATTTAGCGAAAGGGCGATAATTATTTCTTTAAGAGCTCCGAGTTTTGCTTGGCGCTCAATTTCTGCAACTAGCTCGCGAGCTCGGATTTTTTTAGCAGGCTCTTCTTCGAGGATTGGGAGTAGTCCGCCGAGGATAAAGAAACGACCATTATAGAAACCACTTTTATTTACGTTTTCAAAATCAACATCTTTTTCAACAACAAGGACAGTGCTCTGGTCGGTGTTTGCACCACGACATATCTGACACATTGTATTCGTGTCGCTAGGGAAAAATCTATAGCAAGAAGCGCACTGAGAAACATTTTTCTTTACATCTGCGAGGGCTAAAGAAAGTTCCGAGATAAAATTACTATTTCGAGTTAGAAGAAAATATACAAATCTCTTAGCCTGACGTGGACCTATGCCGGGGAACATTGCAAAAAGACGTTCTAGTTTTTCTCGAGCATCCATAGATAATTAAAAGTCATCATCCTTACTAAGTGTTGCGTAGTCGCCCTTATCAACAGGGAGGAAGGTTGTTTTTTTGTCATCGAAATACAATTCAATTTTACCTGTTGGACCATTTCGATGTTTTTCGATAAGAATTTCAGCAATATTTGGTCGCTCGGAATCATCTTTGTACTTGTCTTCGCGGTGAATAAACATAACCAAGTCAGCATCCTGTTCAATAGAACCGGAGTCACGGAGGTCGGAAAGGCGAGGGCGTCCGCCGCGTGATTCAACGGCACGTGAGAGCTGAGAAAGTGCGAGGACTGGAATATCTAGCTCGCGAGCGAGGCTCTTTAGGGAGCGAGAGATCTCAGTCACTTGGTTGACCATAGAATCGTAATTTTTTGAGGTGGTCATGAGTTGGAGGTAGTCGACAATGATAAGGCCGAGACCATGTTCGCTTTTTAATCTACGTGCAACAGAACGCATTTTAAGAATGGAGTTACCGGCTTGGTCGTCGATATAGATAGGGGCTTTTGAAAGAACACTCATTGCGTCGCGTAAACGAGAAAAATCTTCATCGGCGCTAATTTTGCCGGTGCGTAGTTTCCATGCGTCAACGCGGGATTCGGCGGCAAGCATACGGTCGGTGAGTTGATGTGCGCTCATTTCAAGAGAAAAAATTCCAACCGGGATATTGTGACGAGTAGAGGCGAGTCTTGCGATATCGAGAGCTAAAGCAGTTTTACCCATTGATGGGCGAGCCGCGAGAATGATTAGGTCAGACTTTTGGAAACCAGCAGTTTTTGCATCAAGGTCTGGAAATCCAGTTGGGACACCGCGAATTTCGTCGCCAGACTTATTTAGATGATCCAGTCTTTCCCACGCCTCAGTCAAAGTGTCTTTGATATTAACGAATTTGTGAACCTTTGGGGAATTGGTGATGCCGAATATTTTTTTCTCTGCTTCGTCTAAAACTTGATCAAGTTCTTTTGATTCAGTAAAGCCCAAATCAGAAATATGATCTGCGGCGTCGATTAGTCTGCGCAAGATACTCGTCTTGTCGACAAGATTGGCATAGTGTAAAACGTTTGACGTTGAAGGGACGGTATTAATTAATTCAATAAGGTATGCACGACCACCAATACGTTCTAGGTCATTCTTGTCGTTTAGTCTGGAAGAAACAGTAATTACGTCGATTGGTTCATTTCTGGCAAAAAGTTCTCGAATTGCATTGTAAATTATGCGGTGTTTTTCAGCGTAAAAAGATTCCGGTTCTATAGAATCAACAATCTCGTTGATTGCATCTGATCGAACCATTATTGCACCAAGAAGAGCTCTCTCGGAGTCAATATTTTGTGGGGGAACACGAACAGAACTTCCTTTTAGTTGTGCCATAGTTGCTCCATATTAGCACATTGTCGCCCAGGTAGTTTAAGTCACGTTTGGGGCTAAGCTGTGTGTATGTGGGGGATAAAAATAGCCAATTTAGCTATTTTTTGGTCACTTTAGGGCCTTCAGCAGAATCATCAACAAGATAGCCTAATTTGGCTATTTCTGTACGAATAAGGTCTGATCTCTCGAAATCTTTCTTTGCTCTAGCGATCTCTCTTTCGTCTATAAGATTTTTAACAGGAATGGGTACTTCTTCGTCTGGAATCGTTGTGACTACTTGGCTATTTTCAATATCAAGCCCCAAAACTTTATCAAATTCAAGAAGGGTTGCGAACTTTGTTTCTGGCGGAAGAGGGGATCTCAAAAGCTCAAAAATAAGAGCAAGCGCTTGGGGGGTGTTGAAGTCATTGTTGATAACATCCTTAAACCTAGAAGAGAAGTCTTCGTCGACTGTGCCACCTTTTGGAAAAAGAGAAGCTTCGCGATAGATTCCCAGAAGAGCTTTTTCAGCACCAGAAAGCGCTGACCACGTGAAGTTCAAAGGCATGCGGTAGTTTGTTCCCAAAAGAAAATAACGAAAGGCGAGAGGGGAAATACCACTTTTTTCAATATCGGTTAATGTGGTGAAATTTCCAATAGACTTCGACATCTTTTGTCCATCGATACTTAGAAACGCGGAATGCATCCAATAGTTGGCGAGGTGTTCACCTGTAGCAGCTTCGGACTGCGCGATTTCGTTTGTGTGGTGAACAGAAATATGGTCAACCCCTCCGGTATGAATATCGAAATGATTGCCAAGATACTTCATCGACATTGCTGAGCATTCAATATGCCAACCAGGAAATCCGATACCCCAAGGTGAGTCCCATTCTTGCTGACGAACCCCGGGGGTAGGCGAGAATTTCCAAAGTGAAAAATCTGTAGGATTTCTTTTTTCAGGATTAATTTCAACTCGAGCACCTTCGCGCAAATTTTTTATATCTAAAAGGGCCAATTTTCCATAATCCGGAAACTTCATTGTGTCAAAATAAATACCCTTACTTGTCTTATAGGCAAAACCTTTTTCTTCAAGGATTCGCACCAATTCAATTTGTTCTGGAATATGTTCTGAAGCTCTTGGGAAAATAGTATCTGTTGTATTTACGTTTAGCTTTTTTAAGTCACTAAAAAAAATATCTGTATAAAATTTTGCGACTTCTTCTGCGGATTTATGCTCACGCTGTGAAGCTGTTTCTATCTTATCTTCTCCGTCATCTTCATCTGAAGAAGGGTGTCCAACGTCCGTGATATTGATAATTTGTTTAACCTTGTATTTATTCCACTCAAAAGTCCTTCGCAAAATATCAGCAAAAACATAAGCTCGCATATTTCCAATATGGGCATAGTCGTATACCGTTGGCCCACAGTGATACATATAAACCTCACCTTCGTGAATAGGCTCAAAGAAGGCTTTGTCGCGAATGAGAGTGTTGTAAATTCTTATAGCCATTTTTTATATTTAAATATTGAAAAGCCAAATACTCCGACGAATGCCATTAATCCGATTACAATCCAAAATCCATTAGGGGAATTTTGGAATGGGATATTTTGTAAGCTAACCCCGAAAACTTGTCCAACAAAGGTCATAGGCAAAATTATGAAAGCCATAATGGTGAGAGTTTTCATAATCTCGTTGGTTTTACTTGAAAGAAGTGAGTCGTTTGTGTCGCGGAGTTCGTTGACGGTATCGCGGTGACCCTCAAGAGTACTAGAAACCTTATGATACTCAGAAAGCATTGAGCGTAGGTGATAATCAAAATTTTCTCCAAAAAAACGTCGTCCAGCAGTTTCAAACGATTCAAGCACTCCTTTGTGATATTGAATAGCCTGCTTAAAGGTTAGTAGCTTCCGGTTGATATGGGAAATTGTTTTAACCATTGCTCTTTCTTCGCCACGGAAAATTCTTTCCTCGATACTTTTTAGATTGTGGTCAAGGTCAAAAAGTTGCTCCATTAAGTTTTTATAAAGCTCACGGAGAAGATAAAAAAGTAGATAGCCACTATGGTCTCCCATATTGCTTTTGTTCAGAATTGAATTTACCTCAAATATTTTTGAAAATTGATGAATTGCATCAATCGATTCGTAGTGATTTGTGACGATATAGTTTTTCCCGATAATAAAATCAATTTCGTTTGATTTATGTCTTGAATGTGAATGAACCACGGAAGGGAAGTGGAGTATTAAATAAATACAATCATCATACAAATCAACCTTTGGGCGAATTGTTGGAACCAATAATTCCTCAGCAACTAATGGATGAACTTGATATTCCTCGATTAGTTCCCGGATTTCTTCTTTATTTGGAGACTCCAAATCTATCCAAGTTACATTGTTGTATTTGTATATGGTCCGCATAATTCTTGATATTATATAACGGTTTGCACGCTTAATCCAAGTGATTTAATAAGTTTCTATTTATTGTTTTTAAAATACCTCCCAAAAACGCGTATAATTTTCTGCTGAAAATTTACTATGCTCGTGCCGTCGCACTGCGCAATGTTTTTAGGAGGTATTTTGAGAGTGTTTAAATACAAAAAGATTACTATGTTTTAATGAAGAAAGAAAAGGAATTAAATATGAATTTTATAAAAAATTGACCTGAGGTGTTTCGGTGTGAGATAATCCACAAATGTTCTCACGCTATCGAAAATCTTTTTACTACGCGTTAGTCGTTGCTGTCTTCGTCGTTGTTTTTGGTTCCGGATTTTATTTCGGTAAAAAATCTTCCCCTTCCATTGACGAAGTTGCCCTATTAAACAAAACAGCACCAGCGGGAATAGAGACCGACTTCGAAGCTTTCTGGAAGACTTGGACAGTTTTGAACGAAAAATTTGTTTCAAAAAAGAAAATTCCAACAGACCAAGAAAAAGTTTGGGGTGCAATTTCTGGGCTTACTAAATCTTTTGACGATCCGTACACTGTATTTTTCCCACCAGTTGAATCAAAAGCTTTTGCGGAAGACATAAAAGGTGAGTTTGGCGGAGTTGGTATGGAGATTGGTTTGCGTGATGAGGTTTTGACTGTCGTTTCGCCACTTAAGGGTTCGCCCGCAGAGAAGGCTGGCATTAGGGCTGGTGACAGAATTTTTAAGATTGACGACAAGATTACTACCGATATGGCAGTAGACGCCGCTGTTAAATTAATTCGCGGAGAAAAAGGAACGGCAGTAAAACTTTCTATTGTTCGCAACGGTGATTCAAAGCCCATCGAAATTTCTATAACTAGAGACACGATAAATATTCCAACAATTGACACTAAATTGAGAGATGATGGAGTTTTTGTTATTAGCCTGTATAGTTTTTCAGAAAATTCTCCAAATTTATTCGCAAAGGCTTTGCGAGAATTTATTGTGTCTGGTAGTGATAAGCTCGTCTTGGATTTGCGCGGTAACCCAGGCGGATATCTCGAGGCGGCTGTTGATATGGCTAGTTGGTTTTTACCAGCAGGCAAGATAATCGTTCGCGAAGATTTGGGTAAAAATCAAGAGGAGGAAGTTTATCGAAGTCGAGGGTACGACATCTTTAACGATAAATTGAAAATGGTTATTTTAATAAACCGTGGATCAGCTTCAGCTTCAGAAATTTTGACCGGCGCGCTTCTTGAGCACGGAAAGGCTGTTGTGGTGGGGGAGCGTAGTTTTGGCAAGGGTTCGGTTCAGGAGTTGGTCAAAATAACCCCAGAAACGTCACTTAAGGTAACTATTGCAAGATGGCTCACGCCAAATGGACTTTCAATTTCTGAAGGCGGAATTACCCCTACGTTTGTTGCGACTACGTCAGAAAAGGACTTAATTGCTGGTAAAGACGTTCAAATGGAGAAGGCAGTTGAAATTCTTTTGAAAAAAAGCTAGACTGTCGCTCTAATCAATTCAAAATACATGAAAGTCATATTTTTACACGATGTTCCAAGACAGGGGAAGAAATACGAAGTGAAAGAGGTTTCCGATGGTTTTGTTAAGAATTTCCTTTTTCCAAGGAAGTTGGTTGAGGTTGCGACCGATAAGGCACTGGCTCGCCTTGAACTTATGAAAAAAGCAGAAGTATCTGAGCGAAAAATTCAGGAAGATCTTTTGGAAAAGAATATTCAGGATTTAAACGGGGTAGCGGTTGTTATGAAAGAGAAGGCTAATGAACTCGGCCATTTGTTTGCGGGAGTTCACAAAGAAGAGATTGCTAAGGCTATTGCTGAAACAACACGTCTTTCTGTTAAACCAGAAATGATCTTACTTGAAGAGCCAATTCGTCAAACTGGAGAATTTTCAATCGAAGTTGCAATCAAAGACAAGAAAGCAAAAGTTTTGCTAACTATCGAGACCCTCGCATAATCTTTTACATAAAAAAGAAAACAAAAAAAGGGCAATCGCCCTTTTTTTGTTGCAAGTATAAATTTTTACTAGATAACGCTTACAACTTTTTTGACAGATGTTACGCCATCGAAACCAACCTTTCTCTTTGATGTGAATTTAACTTTTCCGTCTTTGAGGGCGAAAATAGTATGATCACTGCCGAGGCCAACATTTTTTCCAGGCATGATTTTTGTACCGCGCTGACGAACAATAATAGAGCCAGACTTTGCAGTCTCGCCGTCATGAAGCTTCGTACCTAAGTACTTTGCGTTTGAATCTCTGAGGTTTTTAGCTGTACCTCCAGCTTTTCGTGTTGCCATATTGTTTTAAATAGTTAAAAAAGCCTTTTCCCGTAAGGTCTTATGGTAAGATTACGTTGATGCGGATTATAGATTATTTGTTACTAAAAATCAAGGATTTGGCTAGAACGCTAGGGGAGCGTGGAGTATTTACCGCAATTACCATAATTTTGGTTGCTTTTGCGTCGTTTGGCTTGGGAAGGCTGTCGAAAATTGAGGAGCTGAAAATGCCGGTAAGAATAATACAGAATGCCAGTTTTGAGCAAAAAGCTGCCACTATTAGTTCGATAAAGGTAGATAGTGGTTTTGTTGCCTCAAAGAACGGTAAGAAGTATTTTTTGCCGTGGTGCTCTGGCGCTTCTGCTATAAGCCCTCAAAACTTGATAACATTTTCAACTGAAAAGGAGGCCCGTAATGCTGGATATACTCCTGCTGCAAATTGCCCAGGGCTTTCAAGTTAACAGAAAATTACTCTTCTTCAACAGCCCCTTTTTTCTTTGTTGATTTTAGGGTTGCGAACTTTTTTATAATTTGTGCTTCTTTGACGGCTAGTATTTCCTCCTCGGTAAGTTCAGCGTTAATTTCATCAAGCTTTTTTGCGTCAGGCGTAAGAAGTTTTTGCCAATGTCCATGTGCTTCAAGTGTGGGGCGCAACTTCTCTAAATCATAAGAGACTCGTTCTTGGTTTGTTCGCGTGATAAAACCGTCAGCACCAAACACACGCTCTACTTTTTCTTTATCCATATAACCAATAATTATTTCTCTGAGCTCTCCGAGTCTGTCTTTATTTTTGTCCTCACTATCTTTTAGTTCAAAGAATTCACTAATTGCAGAAGAAACCATTTTTTCGTCAGGCTCATTTTTTTCGACTTTGTATTCGTGTGACCACATAGGACAGACAGGGCGGAAGCCACAGTAATTACACAAAGGTCCTGGTGTAGGTGGGAAATCGTCTTTCTCTGTTTTGTCTTCTACTTCACGAATTGTAGAAAGAAGCATTTCCTGCGCGCGTTTGATTACAGCTTGGTTTGGGGTTAATGAAATTTTTTCGTTATGCTTCAAAAAATAGAGTGATAGCTTAACTTTCCCAGATGTTATTGACGGCCACCGCCTTGTTAGCGCCAAATGATACAAATTGAGCTGTAAATTTTCTTCGAGCGTTGACTCCGCTGGCATCTTTTTTGAGGTTTTGTAATCAATTATTTCGTACGTCTCATTTTCCTCGTTTTTGTCGATGCGATCAATTATTCCGGCGAGCGTGTGGGTGCGTTTTGTTTTTTCATCTTCTATATCCAAGGAAAACCTCGTTTCAAGTTCGAGTGCGTTAAAATTCCAGGGTTGATTTTTTTTATAGAAATTTTTCAACATTCGCACACCCTCTTCAAGGTACATTTTCTCTTCAGCTTCTTTGGTTTTTTCATCATTAAACAAAACTCCATCAGCTTTTTCGTTAAATTTTATTGTAAAAAAATTAATAACCTCATCTAGTGTGGGGTATAGGGGGTTGCGCTCAAACATAAACTTCAGGGCGCTATGAACAAGGGTTCCAAAAATTGCCTCAATTCTTTTTGGGGCTCCGCGTTTTTCAATAACTTGATATTTGTATTTCAGCGGGCAGGTCTTGAATGTTTCGAGTGCTGAGTAAGAAGTACGCATAATATGTATTCTAAAATGAAGTGAACAAAACTCCTACTTATGATATAATTCACCTATTATTCGCTTTGTTTTTTCTAATTCAACAAAGAAATGTCATTTTTTCTACGCTATTTTAATTTAATAAAAACGTTCTCAGTTAGGCGACCTTGGGTGACCGCTATCATCGTCATCGTCACTCTTTTTGTTGGTTATTCTGTATACAAAAACGTGACCGAGGTCCCAGTTGTAAATTATGCGACCGTGGAAAAGGGGACGGTATCTCAAATCGTTTCTGTTACCGGCAAAGTTAAGCCAGCCGAAGACGTAAATCTTTCTTTTGAAAAAGGGGGGAGAGTTATTGCGGTCTACCGTGATGTTGGCGAACACGTTTACGCAGGAGAACCAATCGCTGCTGTTAGTAGTGCTGATATTTCTGCCCAACTAGAAGGCGCCAAGGCGACAGTGAGGGTTGAGCAAGCAAGACTCGATGAGCTTAAGAGTGGAACACGCCCTGAAGATATTTACGTTTCCCAAGTAGATGTTGATAGCGCAACAAGTGATGTAATCAACGATATTAAAAATGGGTATGTTAACGCCGACGATGCAATTAGAAATAAAGTTGATCAGCTAATGAGCAACCCAAAAAGCACAAACCCACAACTTAATTTCATTTTATCCGACTCGCAACTTAAGAGTGATATTGAATCAGGGCGCCTTCAAATGGAAGCCATGCTTACTTCTTGGAATTCTTCAGTTATTAAAATTTCAATATCGAGTGACGTTATTCCATATTCAAGTGAAGCAAAAAATAATCTTAAAGCAATCCAACTTTATCTTGATAAAATTGCCCTTGCGGTGAATGGGCTATCTGCAAGTTCTGCGTTGACTCAAACAACAATTGATAGTTACAAGTCCGCGGTTGTACTTGCAAGAACAAACGTAACAACAGCTCTTTCTGCGCTAACATCTGCTTCAGAGAATTTGATTAGTAGTCGTTCAAAGTTGGCATTAAAACAAGCTGGAAGTATTCCTGAAAAAATTTCCGCTCAAGAGGCGGCGCTCGAAGTTGCAAGGGCAAATGTTTCAAACCTTGAATCACAGTTGGCAAAAACTGTTGTTTATTCTCCGATTTCTGGCGTGATAACAAAACAAGACTCCAAGGTTGGGGAAATAGCCTCACCCTCTGTTGTTTTAATATCAGTTATTTCTGATTCTCAGTATGAAATTGAAGCAAATGTTCCAGAGGCAGATATCTCTAAAATAAATAAAGGAAATAAGGCGGAAGTTACCCTAGATGCGTATGGTAGCGACGTTATTTTCATGGCAACCTTGTCAACAATAGATCCAGCTGAGACCATAATTGATGGAGTTGCGACCTACAAAACAACACTCAGTTTTGATAAAAGTGACTCTCGAATCAAATCAGGGATGACTGCAAATACCGACATTTTTGGTGCCAAAAAAGAAAATGTTTTATTTGTCCAAGGGCGTGCAATCTCCACAAAAGATAAAATAAAAACGGTTAAGTTAATCGAAGGGGAGGAGACACGAGAAGTCACTGTTACAACAGGACTTCGTGGTTCAAATGGAGACGTTGAGATTTTGTCCGGCCTTAAAGAAGGGGATAGAATTAAGATGAATTAATTTCAAGTTAATTTGAAATTCAAAAAAATATGGCTTTAATGGCTATTAAAAATTTAGAAAAAACGTATCACGACGAGCAAGTTGCAACCGCCGTTTTAAAGGGTGTTTCCTTTGAAATACCAGAAGGGCAATTTGTTGCAATCATGGGTCCTTCTGGGTCGGGCAAATCAACCCTTCTACATATTTTGGGATTTTTGGATAAGTCGACCGGCGGAGATTACTTCTTTGACGGGAAAAAAGTTGATAATTATTCAGAAGACGAAGTGGCGTACGTTAGAAATAAAAAACTAGGATTTATTTTTCAGTCTTTCAATCTTCTACCAAGAACAACTGTTTTAGAAAACGTAAAATTACCGCTAACTTACTCTGGTGTTAAGGAAGAATTTTGGGACGAGATGGCAAAAGAAGCTATTGAATCTGTCGGTTTGTCGCACAGATTGGATTTTGAACCAGCACAGCTCTCTGGTGGAGAAAAACAAAGGGTCGCGATTGCGCGTGCCTTGGTGAATAAGCCCCAAGTTATTTTTGCTGACGAGCCAACAGGTAATCTTGATTCAAAATCTGGAGAGCTCGTTATGGATATTATTCAGAAGCTCAATAAAAACAAAGGACATACTATTATCCTAATAACCCACGAAACATATACTGCCGAATACGCCGAAAGAATAATTAGACTTCGTGATGGAATGATTGAGAGTGACGAGAAGGTCAAAGTACGTCGCACTGGAAAAGCTTTTATAAAATAGACATGACATTAAAGCATAGTATAAAAATTGCCCTTGGTGGATTACACACAAACAAGACAAGATCTGGGCTTACCATCCTCGGAATTGTTATTGGTGTGACCGCGATAATCATGGTCGTTTCGCTAGGGCAGGGGGCTCAGAACCTTATTTTGGGCCAAATACAAGGGATTGGAGCTAAGACAATCGGGATAGTTCCAGGAAGAACTCCAAAGGGGCCAACTGACGTTTTGGCGACCCTGAGCGCCTCACTGAAACAGCGAGACCTAGACCTTCTTTCAAGAAAAGAAAACGTTCCACATCAAGATGGAATTATGCCGATTGTTTTTGGAAGTGAGACAGCTTCATATCAAAGTGAGACATATCGACCAACTATTTTCGGTGGGACAGAAATGATGGCGGAAATATACGATGCGTTTCCTGAGATTGGCAGAAACATAAGCGAGGACGATGTACGTGGATCAGCAGATGTTGTTGTGCTTGGGGCGAAGGTTGCAGAAGAACTTTCTCCAAATCAAAGTTTGTTGGGAGAAAGAATAAAAATTAAAGGAAGAAATTTTATGGTCATTGGAATACTTCCCGAAAAAGGTGGTTCTTCTTTGTTTAACTTTGACGAAATCGCAATGCTTCCATATACAACTGCTCAAAACTATATCTTTGGCATAAAATACTACAATCGTATAGTTATACGTGTTGATACAGAGGAAAACATAAACAATACGGTTGAGGATATTAAGGCAACATTGCGTGACGCGCATAATATTACAGATCCAGAAAAAGATGATTTCGGAGTTGAGACACAAGCAGATGCACTGAAAACAGTAGGCACTATATTAAATACACTGACACTTTTCTTGGCACTAGTCGCGGCTATTTCACTGGTTGTGGGCGGTATTGGTATTATGAACATAATGCTTGTTTCGGTAACCGAAAGAACACGAGAAATCGGTTTGAGAAAAGCCCTTGGGGCAACAAACAAGAATATTCTTACCCAGTTTCTTTTAGAAGCAACGATACTTACTGGCATTGGTGGTCTGATTGGAATTTTGCTTGGTTCTAGTCTTTCGTTTGCAATTGCGTTAATTATTAGCAGTGTTTATGGCATGGCTTGGACCTTCACTTTTCCTTGGCAGGCAGCTATTTTGGGAATTGCAGTTTCGGGAATAGTAGGACTTATTTTCGGAATTTATCCAGCTCGTAAGGCTGCAGCTAAAAGCCCAATCGAAGCTCTAAGATATGAATAGATTTATTTAATATGAAGCAACTATCAAAATTCCTTATTTACGTTGTGGTGATTGGGGTTTTTGGCTATGTTTTCCAGGATCCAATCAAAGGGCGGCTGGAGATAATTTTAAACAATATTCAGTCGGTCTATGCGCCATGCGATGAGCCAATTACATATGAACTCGTTGCTTTTGATAGTCGGTTCGGTATTTCAAGGGGAGATTTTCTTTCCGCGCTTAAAGAAGCGGAGGATATTTGGGAAAAACAAATAGGTCTTGATCTTTTTTCAAATGCTGTCGACGGAAATGTGAAAGTAAGTCTTATTTATGATTATCGTCAGGAAGCAACGGCAAACCTAAAAAGTTTAGGGTTAGTTGTAGATGAAAACAGGAGTAACTACGATGAACTTAATCAAAAATACACTGAGTTAGTTGATCTATACAATAAAGCAAAGGCTAACTACGATGTGCGTTTAGCGGCCTTTGATGAAAGGCGTGATGCATATGATAAGCAGGTTGTTTATTGGAACTCAAAAGGTGGCGCTCCAAAAAATGAATATGAAAAACTTCAAGCTGAGGCAAAAATTATTGATGCTGAGATTGAGGAGATTAAAATTTTACAAGGAGTCGTTAATGGATATGTTGCAAACATAAAATCTATAGTTGTCGTGCTAAACAATATTGCCAATGCACTTAATATTGACGTTAGAAAATATAACGAGATTGGCGACACTAGGGGGGAAGAGTTCGAAGAAGGTGTTTATCGAAACGATGGTCAGGGAAACGAAGAAATTGATATTTATGAGTTTAGTAGCCACACCAAACTTGTGAGAGTGTTGGCACACGAACTCGGGCATGCGCTAGGCTTGCCACACGTGGAAGATAAAAATGCAATTATGTACAAGTTAAACATGAGCAAAAATCAAACACTAACTCAAGCAGATATCGATGCGGTTAAAATTAAGTGCAAAATTAAATAAAAATATAATGAAAAAAACATTTGAAATTGTAATATTGTTAATAGTTCTCTTAGCTGTTTCTGCTTCAGTATTAATGGTTTTTCTAAAACCAAACACTGACCAA
Source organism: Candidatus Paceibacterota bacterium (assembly GCA_041661305.1). Lineage (NCBI taxonomy): Bacteria > Bacillati > Minisyncoccota > Minisyncoccota bacterium. The sequence continues at coordinate 229,947 of JBAZUR010000001.1, read as the reverse complement.
ATTGCATGCACGATGGAGGCAAAGATTTGTCCTGATGGATCTGCTGTTGGAAGATCTGGTCCAAAATGTGAATTTGCAGAGTGCCCCGTAGTCGTAAGCGAAAAAAGCCTTATTTTAGAAGCAAAAATAGGGGAGACGAAGAGTGGCTTAGGTGTCAGCGTGACCCCAATTTCTATTGTTGAGGACAGTCGCTGTCCTAGTGATGTGACCTGTATTCAGGCTGGGACGGTGCGAGTAAAAATTAAAATTTTAAGTGGATTAGGTGAAAGTGAAATGACTGCCACATTAAATGGTACTCCAATTACTACTGAGGTTGAACAAATTGAGCTTGTAGAAGTGGCCCCGTACCCAAACTCTAAAACAAAAATAAATACGCCCGATTACGTCTTAAAATTTAAAATTTCAAAACGAAATGATACTGCGCTTTTGAATGATAAAATTTTTGTAAGTCAGCCACTAGAAAATACTGTAGTCAAAAGTCCTCTCGTTGTAAAAGGAGAGGCGAGAGGGAACTGGTATTTCGAGGCTTCGTTTCCTGTAGTGCTAATTGACGCAAATGGCAAAGAGCTTGTTTTATCTCCAGCACAAGCAAAGACTGACTGGATGACAACCGAATTTGTTCCATTTGAGGTCACTCTAACTTTTTCAAAGCCGTTAACTAAAACGGGGACACTGATTCTCAAAAAAGATAACCCATCTGGTCTTCCGGAAAACGATGCATCAATTTCAATTCCAGTGCGTTTTGAAATTTAATCTTGAAAAATAAATAAATGACCCCACCAACATCAATACTTAATATTTTTAAAGAATATCTACAAAAATACGAAAGACATGTTGGAGCGGTGTCTATACTACTTGGTTTTATTTGGGATTTTTTTACATTCGCAAGACCAGACCAGTTGCTTGGAAATATAATTTTACTCTCTTATCTTATTGGCGCAGCGCTTGGTATCGCGCTTTTGTCACTATACAGAAAGAGAGGTGAAATAACGCCTATTATTCTGCTTGCTTTGGTGCAATTTGCCTTCGGTAATATCGCCGGAAGTTTCCTGTTCCTATATGGAAAGAGTGGCACGTTTGAAGGAAGCTCTCTTTTCTTGTTAATTTTAGGGGTATTTCTTATTGGAAATGAATTCATGCGAGAAAAATATTCTAAAATTATTTTCCATATTTCGGTCTGGTACTTTCTTTCTTTGCTTTACCTAACGTTTGTTGTGCCTATGGTGCTTGGGAAAATGGGTGACTCAGTATTTTTCTTGAGTAGTGTTATAAGTTTGATCTCTGCCGGGATGCTGTTGCTTGTTTTACACCTCACTTCAAAAGACATTGCTAATGAACTAAAAAAGGTATCGCTATACATAGGAGGAATATTTGTCGCCTTCAATGCTTTCTATTTTTTGAATATCATTCCTCCGGTTCCACTGTCACTTCAGGAGATTGGTATATACCATCTTGTGGAGAGAGCTGACAATGCCAACTACAAAACCCTGTACGAAAAACCGGAGTGGTATGAATTTTTAAGCGACACAAAAAAGGTTTTTAATAAATACAATAATGAATCAGTGTACTGTTTTAGTTCCGTCTTTGCTCCTGTAAAATTATCGACCGGCATAAATCACAGATGGGAACATTATGACGAAATGTCTAATGAGTGGAGTACGGTATCTATTGTCCCTTTTACGATAACAGGTGGACGAGACAACGGTTATCGTGGATATAGTCAAAAACAAAACTTAACACCAGGGCGCTTTAGATGTAGCGTAGAAACTACAACAGGCGCACTTGTTGGAAGAACAACTTTTGTAGTTGTGAATGTAACAAAGGCACCAGTTCTTTTACAGAAGGAAAGATAATAGACCATATACCCCTAAAATAGGGGATTTTGGGTCGTATGGGTTAGAAGGCAACCATTTAGCTACAAACAAGAATGTTCATAAAATACCTAAATAAGTGACGCTAATTTTTTAAATTAAATATAAGTAGAAGGTTTAGAGATCGTAATTAAAAAATCAAACACAATTCATTTTTTAAGTATGCGTTTTCCTCTGGTCAAGATGGCCTTAGGGGAGGGCTAGGCTGAGATTATATACATGTCGCACAATATACCTTTTACGACACGTAGGCACAAAAAGTGCTCCCCTCTACGATTCTCTTAAAAGCAGTTAGCTAGAAATCTTTATTGCTTTAATTTGAAGTCGAGGTTGCTGTTGAGGTCGCAATATTAAATTGTGGGACCAAACTAAAAAATGTTGACGTTCCCTGTCCACTAATCATCCGATGCATATTTTCTGCAAACGGCACGATTATTACATTTTTGAATGTATTGTTCCAAAAAAACATAACGGGAGTCCTCAAGTAGCTATCCCAAACACCCTTAACTCCACCGTAAACGTATGCAATGTTATTTTGCATTACTGGTGAGTTAACAAGCTCGCGTAGGTCAACATTCATTGCACTTAAAATAAAAATTCCTATTATGATTATAATCAATAGTTTTAAAAATCCTCCGTTTGCTTTTTTTGTTGTCATTTAATTTTTAGATTGCTATGTAGAAATTATGGGTAATTTTTACAAATAAGACAAGGGATTAAGGTAACCAGCCTTAGGTGCGACTGGCATTCGTAGGTATGTCCCACAAATCCTACTCTTATACTCAGTTGGGCCTGATATGTGGACGGCATCCGCTGCATAAACTGTAAAGTGTAGATGTGGGCCAGTTGAGTAGCCTGTATTTCCACTATAACCAATAATATCTCCCGACTGAACATTGTCACCAGTGGAAACTTTAATTAAAGATAGATGAGCATATAACGTAGCTAGACCATTTTCGTGTCTAACAAGAACCCACTTACCGTAAGAGACTCCATAACACGCTGTGTCAGTATTCCCTGTCCCATAAACAACACCACTGGCAGATGATTTAATTGGTGTTCCGATTGGCACACCAAAATCAATCCCGTTATGCCCCATTCCGTTGTAAACTTGCGGGTTTTTTGTAGCAAAAGGTGTTTTCCCAAAGTATTGGGTAATTCTTACAGAAGAAACTGGCCAGCTTAATATTCCTTTCCCTGCAGATGGTAATTTTGAAATATCAACGTCAAGTTTAATCTTGGATTCAAAGTCTAAAATTTCAGCCTCCAACTGCTCTTTTTTCTCTAGACGCTCTGCTAGTAGTTTCTTGTACTCTGACTCTTTACTACTAGTTTCTTTTAAGACTTTTGTTTTTTCGTTTTTATTTTGATCAACAAGAATTTTTTGATCACCAAGATTACTTTTAAGACTGACTAGTGTTTTTTTAACGTTTTCTGCAGCTGTCTTGTCTTTAACAAGACTTTGTTTTACCTCCCTCAATTCATCAATATGGTCTTTAACAGCACGCTCAAATTGCGCTGTTTGATCGAGCGAAACCCAAACATCTGAAAAACTCGATTCAGAAAGAAGTATTTCTATTGTTGACTCCCCTTCTTTTTCAGAAACAATTCTTATATTTTTTGCGATTACCTCACGGCTATTTTTAACTCTTAGGTTTTTGTCTTCAATTTGTTCACTGAGTTTATTTAGAGTTGTATTTGCGCCAGATATTTTTTTCTCGGTAAGTTTAATATTTGTAGATAATTTTGCTCGCGTTAAATCAAGCTGTTTTATAAGACTTTTCAGGGTTGCAGCTTCTTTTGCTGTTATTTCAATTTGCCCCTGATATTGTTTTATCTCAGCTTCAAGTTTGGCGATCTCTTCGTTCCTCTTATCTATCTCTATTTGATAGGCTGATTTTTGCGACACAGCTTCTGTTGTGTTGGGTGTGACTACTTCCTCAGCAAAGCTCACCAAAGGTATACTAAGAATCAGTAGAGAAAGAAACAAAGTAAATTTTTTTACAAAAAGACTATTCATTTTTTTCTAATAGTTTAATCGCCTTAGAAATTCTTAATATGGACTCTTCTTTTCCAAGAAAATAAGCACTCATAAATGGGTCGGGTGATTTGTCCTGTCCAGTTAAGGAAAATCTCATCGGCCATAAAACTCCACCTCTACCAACCTCATCGGCAAATGGGAAAATTAATTCCTTAATTCGTTCAGCAGAAAAATCAGCGCTTTCTACGCTATTTAATATTTCTAGAATTTTCGAAAGATTTTCTCTGGTCTTTGCGGTAGTTTCCTCCTTCCAAACCAATTTAGCCACATCGTATTCTGGGTTTTTTGAAAGAAAGGATAATTCCTCTAGCCAAACAGTCCCCGCCTCTTTAATCGTAGAAATTTTCTCAGAAATTAAGGGTATAGCGCGAAGTAACTTCTTTTCATCGGCGATGAAAATATTATGTGAAGAAATTTCGTTTTTTATCATGCTGATAAGTTTCTCTTCCGGAACTTTTTTAATATATTGCTTGTTCAGCCATTCCAATTTTTTCAAATCAAAAATAGCTCCACTTTTCCCGACTTTTTCAAGCTCAAATTTTTCAACAAGTTCATCGAAGTTTAAAACCTCTTCGTCCTCTCCCCTACTTTGAGGTGACCAACCAAGTAATGCTAAAAAATTTATTATTGCTTCTGGTAAAAATCCGTTCTCGCGATATTCAGTTAAAGCAACTGCTCCGTGTCTTTTTGACAATTTTGACTTATCCGGAGCAAGTATTAATGGCAAATGTGCGTATGTTGGAATAGTCGCTCCAATAGCCTCGAGGAGTAAAATTTGACGAGGTGTATTTGAAATATGATCTTCACCGCGAATTACGTGTGTGATCTTCATTTCATGATCATCAATTGTTACAGCAAGATGATAAAGCGGGGTTTCCATGTCCTTTGCAATAACAAAGTCGCCAAGTTCCTCGGTATGAAAAGTGATTGGACCACGAATCAAGTCGTCAAAAGTTATTGAATGGTTTGGGTTTTTAAAGCGGATGACCTCACTTCTTTTACCTTCCCCTGCTTCCTCTTTTGAAACATAAGCAGAACCAGATGCAATTAATTTTTCAAGGTACTTACGGTATATTTCTGTTCTCTCTGACTGACGGTAAAATTCTTCGTGTTTAATATTAAGCCAAGATAATCCCTCTAAAATGCTCTCTTCGTACTCTTTTCGGGATCTTTCTTTGTCTGTATCCTCAATCCGCACAATAAAGACACCGTTATGTTTCCTTGCAAAAAGAAAATTGAAAAGAGCCGTTCGGGCGGTCCCTATATGGAAAAGCCCCGTTGGAGATGGAGCTATTCGAACACGTACTTGTTCATTTGAAGACATAATTTATTTTTCGTGACGCAAAGCAATTTTTAGGACTTCTTTAGCAATTTTTTCAGCAGCATCCTCTTTGTAAAAAGCTTTTGCTTCCTTAGACATTTTTTCTTTTCGCTCTGCGTTTTCCATTATTCCTGTAATCTCGGATAGAAGTAAGTGAGGGCTTAGATTAACTTCTTCGATAATTACAGCTGCACCAGAACGCCCATAATTGAACGCGTTCTTTCGTTGATGATCCCCATTTGAATCTGTGATTGGAATTATGATTGAAGGTAGTCCCCATGCGGCAATTTCAAAAAGAGTTGAACCTCCACGAGAAATTATTACTGATGCGGTCCCCGCCGCCATTCTAAGCGCTAAAGAATTCAAATAACCAAACACTCGATACCTATCTTTGTGCTCGCTATTAGCGAGAACCACAGAAGCCAACGCTTCCGTTTCTTTCATGTGCTCACCACCAACTTGATGAATCACTTGATATTTTTCTAAAAGCTCTGGCAAAATATCTACAACCGCCTCGTTAATTAATTTTGCACCAAATGAACCCCCTAATATCAAAATTGTTGGAATATCCTTTTTGAGCTTAAGATATTCGTACGCTCCACTTTGAAGTGGAATTAAAATCTCTTTTCGAACTGGCTGACCAGTAAAAGCGACCTTACTCATTGGAAAATGTTTACCTGCCTCTTCATATGATACTGCGATGCGCTCCGCGAATTTTCCAGCCCACAAATTTGTTCTACCTGGAAATGAATCTGATTCGTGAATGACGACAGGGATTTTTAATAACTTAGCTGCCATAAGAGCTGGAAAGCTGGCATAACCACCCTTCCCAACTACAACATCTGGATATATTAAGTACATACTCCAAAACGCCTTAACAACTCCTATTGCTGTTTTAAAAATATCAATTAAGTTGAGTAGTGAAAAATATCTGCGCATTTTCCCCGCGCTTGCAAAAACAAACACCATCTCATTTTCATATAAAGCCGCCTTGTTGTAGGGGCTATCTGACATAAAATATAACTTGGCATCAAGAATTTTTTCCTTTTGAACTAGCTCGTTTACTTTCTGTGCTATGGCAATAATTGGATAAAAATGACCACCACTCCCCCCTCCCGTAAATAGAATTTTCATAGAATTGTAAAATATGTAGGTGAATAAAAATCCTTACATATAAGGAGAAGTATAGCAAAAAACTACCAACTTTTTAAGTAATTTAGGCCGAAAAACGCGATATATTAGCTACAATTCCGACTTCTGCGAGAGCAAAGAGGAGCGCTGTCCCCCCTTGGCTCACAAAAATAAGGGGTACTCCCGTAAGTGGCACGATCCCTGTTAGTGCGGCGATATTTAGGAACGACTCTACTGAAATCATTACAACGAACCCTGTCGCAAGAAACTTGCCGAAATTATCGTTTGCTGTGTTTGCTATACGCAGTCCCCGCAAGGTAAATGACAGAAAAAGTAGAACAAAAATAACGCTACCAATAAATCCAAACTCCTCACTCCAGACAGCAAAAATAGAATCACCAACTGGTTCTGGTAAAAAATTAAATTTTTGAACGCTCTGTCCATATCCTCGCCCTGTAATGCCCCCAGAACCAATTGCAACTAATGATTGCTGGATTTGATACGAAGATCCAAGCGGATCACTTGATGGATTCATAAAAGTTGTTATGCGGTCCATAAGATAAGGCCGAGCAGAAACCAACCCCGTAAAAGCAACTAAACCTAGAAGTATCATGATTACGACATGTTTAGTTGGAGCGCCCGCTGCAAGATATATCGAAAAAACCCCAGCCGATAATACAAGGAATGTTCCCGTGTCTGGTTCAGTAATGATTAGTGCAGCGGCAAGACCAATAAGTAAGAGAAAAGGAAGTAAACCATAGCGCCAATTTATAACGCGATTTTTTACCCAAGAATACCAAGCAGCGGCATATATTATTATTCCAAATTTTAAAAACTCAGATGGTTGTAACGAAAAACCAAAAACATGTATCCATCTTTTCGCACCACCATGCTCAAAACCGATACCATTAACAAAAACCAATGCTGCAGTTATCGACGAAAAAATTAAAATAGGAAGTGCAAATTTTTTCCACTTTTTATATGGAGTTAAAGCAAAAAAAACAAAAGCCACAAGTCCCCCACAGACTCCAAGTAGAAACTGACTAGAAATCATATTGAAAAAAATTGCTTCGCTTTTCGCAAGAATACCAAGAGAAGCGGACCAAAATGCAAACATCCCGGTAACGAGAAGAGTCAAAACAATTCCAATGAAAATTTTGTCGAATGATGCGCCACGCATATCATCCAAGAAGGGTGATGACTACCCCAATTAATGCGAAAACAACCGATATGATCCAAAAGCGCATAGTAACTTTGTATGCTGGCCAGCCGAGAGCCTCAAAGTGGTGATGAAGTGGTGCAACAAGAAAAACTTTTTTACCATTACGCAGTTTTTTTGAAAGGACCTGAATAATAACCGATAGAGATGCTACGAAAAGTGGGAAGGCGATGATTGGGAGAACCGCAACTCCGTCTGTCAGAAAAGCAACAACTGTGAGCGAGGTTGTAAGTCCAAGCATCCCAGTTTCTGACATGTAAAATCTTGCTGGAGGTATGTTAAACCACAAAAAGGCTAATAGACCACCAACAATTGTTGCGCAGAAGGCAGCTAGGTCGATTTGCCCCTGGAAGAAGGCAATAATTGAGTAAGCAGAAAAAATTGCGGCCATAATTCCACCAGAAAGACCGTCAATTCCGTCAATAACTCCACCCGAAAAAATTGCTAGCATGACGAGCATAAAGAAGAGTATAAAAAGATACCCAAGATCAAAACTGCCAATAAATGGTATGAAAACGCTCGTCACCTCTAGTTTGTCAAAAAACCACCAACCACCAATAAAACCAAGAGCTAAGACAACCACTATTCTTATTGTCAGCGGTAGTCCCCCGGCGATATACCCTCCACGACCTTTAACCACGAGAAAGTCGTCAATAATTCCAACCAAAGAACCAACAATTAAGGTGAAGAGTGGTAGCCATGTTTGGTTGCGACTTAAAAAATTCAACTTTTCAGTTGCAACGTCTGGGGAGAAGAAATGTAACAGCGCAAAACCAATCGTTGTAATAAGCGCACTCGCCCAAACAACAATACCCCCCATTCGCGGTGTTCCAACTTCTTTTTCTTTATGAAGTTTATTGAAGATTGGCGTTCCGCCACCACCCAGTCCTTCAGTACGAGCTTTCTTCTTCCAAAACTCATACTTATAGAGATAATGAGTAATGATCGGCGTAATACTAATACCTATTAGAAAGGCCGAGAATGCTGGGAGAAAAACTTTTAATACATCTAAGACCATAGAGTTATCTAAGTCATTATACAGAATTTACCCCTAGGAGCAAAAAGCTATTCCCTCTCCCCTAACAGTTTGATGGTTGTGGAAACTAGTTTTCTTGTATCCTCGAAACGTCCATCGTACGTAGAACCCAAAACAACAACAGCAATCGGACGATTTAATCCTAAATTAAAAACAACGGCGAGATTACCTTGTGCCATATCTGTAAAACCTGTTTTTGAGGCTAAAATACCGGGGAAAGTTTCCACCAGTGTGTTCGTGTTTTTAACTAAGTGACTTCTTTCTTTTGATGAAATTTTTTCGGAGGTCTCAGTGGTAACCGCAAAAACGTCAGAATGGTGTACTACGCCATAATACAAAAGCTTGGCGATATCTTTAGCAGAACCATGACCACCACTAATTGTTTCAGTTAAATCAAGGCCAGACTCATTTAGATAGTATGTTTGTTCAAGGCCTAATTCCTCCGCTTTATTATTCATTGCCTCTATAAATTTTTGCTTTGGATCAACACCGACAGAAACATCACTGTAGCTTGAGGCGATAGCCGAAGCTGCATCATTTGAAGACGAAGTTAACATTAGTTTAACGATTTCCTTCTTCTCAAAAAGTTCCCCTTGTTTAAACCCAGAGTCTCCGGTGGCGCGAATGTCTGCGGAGTTTATTACAATTGTTTCCGTCTTCCCTTCCAGCGCTACAATAGCAGTCATTATTTTGTTTAGCGACGCGAGTGGAAGCTGTAGCGTTGAATTTTTTTCATATAGAACTTCGTCGTTCTTTATATCCCATACATACACTGCTTTTGCTTCCAAAAAAAGATTATCGAAATAAGAGATTCCACTTTTCTCGTTTATTGTTATCACCGCCGCTTGGTTCTTAGTTGGAGAAATCGGCAAACCAAACGATGAAAAAACACCTATCGAAAGGGTAACTCCAAGTATTAAAATAAGTGTGACATCTTTAGATCTGTTCATCGGTTTGTGTGTTTAACTCCTGTGGAGCATCCTCTGCTGGCTCGTCGGGTTCATTTTTACCTTGTTTGATACCTGCGGTTAAGGACTTGTTAATCTCCTCAAAATCTGGGAGTTTTTCTATCTCTGCTACACCAAGATGTTGCATTAGCTCAAACGTAGGCCGATAAACGAAACCACGTCCAGAAGGATTTTGTTCTTTTTCAACTAATCCACGAACTAGTAAGTTTCGGAGGATAAACCCTGAATTTACACCACGAATATAGTCAATTTCACTCTTTAGTATTGGTCCGCGATATAAAACTATAGCCATAGTTTCAAGCCCAGCTTTTCCCAAGTCACGGTCCAATTCCTCCTTGATAAGCGTCTCAATTGTAGCACTCATCTCACTTGATGTTCCGAGCATAACTGATTCGTCTTTTTTTAGAAGACAAATTCCGCGCTCGCTTAATTTTTCCTCAAGCAGTTCCAATCCTCTCAAAATTTCTTCTTCTGAAACTACCAGTATTTTTGACAACTCTTTATATGAAACTGGATCAGTTTTAAAAAAAAGTAAAGCTTCTATTTTTGCATCTAATGTCATTTTATATAATTGCCTCCACTTCCGTGCCAGCATTTTTCTCAATAATAATATCATCGAAATGCGATGATTGCTTAACCTCAAAAATTCCCTGCTTAACAAGCTCGAGTAATGCCAGAAAACTCACAATCATATGGACCCTAGCTTCTTTACTCCCCTCCCCGTTTGAAATTTTTCTAAAACTCATCGACATACCAGCTGTAATTCTCTCTGTTAAACTATTTATCATTTCTTCGATTGTAATGACTTTCTTAACTGCAACCTCTGGAACTAAAGTTTTTTTAGGCAATCTTTCAATTATTCCAAAAATTGCTCCACGCAAATTTTCTTGTGTCATTGCTTGATCTGGAAGAAAAACAACTTCCTTGCCTCTCGAAAACGGACGAGTAAAAATCATATTGCCCGAAAACAAAGTGCGGAGATTTGGGATAATATCACGAACTATTTTATATAGCCTTAGTCGGTTCTCAAGGTCCCCAATTGACTCCTCCTCTTCGCTGGTAAGTGTGAAATCAGGAAGCAATGACCGAGATTTAACCAACAAAAGAGTTGAAGCGATAACAATAAAATTTGCGATACTTCCAATAGATATAGATGTGGCTCCTTTTAGAAAAGTCAGGTATTCATCAGTAACGCTTGCGAGCGATACCTCATTTATAAATAGCTTTCTTTTTTCTATTAGAGAAAGGAGGAGCTCCATCGGCCCCTCAAATGTACTAGTTTTAACACGATAAGTTTCTGTCATCGTCTGTTTTATTTAACAATTTTAATACCGAGTTCTTTTAGTTGTTTGTCGCTAATTTCAGATGGCGCCTCCATCATAAGATCTTTACCCTCTCCAGTTTTTGGGAAAGAAATAACTTCTCGAATATTTGGCTCGTTCTGTAGTAGCATAACAATTCTATCAATTCCCGGCGCAAATCCTCCATGTGGAGGTGCTCCAAACTTAAACGCAGACAGCATGTGTCCAAATTTTACTTTTTGTTCTTCTTCACTGATACCTAGTAATTCAAAGACTCTCTTCTGTTCTGCTTCTTCGTGAATACGAATTGAACCGGAAGAAAGTTCGTACCCATTCAATACTAGATCATATGAATTAGCTCGGATGGAAAAAATATCTTCACCAGACATAAATTTTTCTCGATCCTCTGGGTTGATTGCACAAAATGGATGATGTGCTGCCTGTACTTCCCCTTCTTTAGTTTTCTCAAACATTGGAAAATCAACAACCCAAGCAAAGGCTAGCTCATCTGGATTATTTTTATCCTCACGCATATCAGGCTTGTCGCTACCGTACTTCTCCATAGATTCTTTGTAGGTTATACGAGGAAAAGGAATTCTAGTTATTTTCTTTTCAGGATAGAGTTTTGTCACGAGTTCTATAAACATCTCTTCAGTATACGCAAGAATATCTTCTCTTTCGACGAATGACATTTCGAAGTCTAGCTGAGTAAATTCTGGCTGACGATCGCCTCGTTGATCTTCATCGCGCATACAACGAGCAATTTGAAAATATTTCTCGAACCCGGCAACCATTGAGAGTTGCTTAAATTGTTGTGGTGATTGTGGTAAAACATAAAATTTCCCTTGCTGTAAACGAGACGGAATAACGTATTCACGGCTACCCTCAGGTGTTCCTTTCATGAGCATTGGTGTTTCAATTTCAACAAAATCATTTTTATGCATATAGTCACGGAAAAAAGCGATTATTTTGTCGCGCATTCTAATATTTTTCTGCATACGCTCGCTTCGCAAATCAAGATATCGATGCTTCAATCGCACCTCTTCGTTTATCTCACGAGTGTCAGTGTGGATATCAAAAGGCATGGGCTCCGCTGTATTTAGAATATTTATCTCTAAAATTTCAAGCTCAATACCACCGTTCAGTCGGTCATTTTGTTTGTTTTTTTCTGGTCGTTCGTTGACTTTCCCTTTTACTGTAACGACAAATTCATCACGAATTCCCTTGGCTATTTCCATTGCAGATGAAGCTGGAAGAACAACACCTTGAACCTTCCCGGTCATATCTCGAAAATCAAAAAAAACAAGCTTCCCTTGATCACGACGAACATCAACCCACCCAGAAATTGAGACCTCCTCGCCAATATGCTCACTTAATTCCTTTATATATGTTCTTTTCATAATTATGTAGTTATTAAACCAACCTTCTCTCTGACTTCATTCATTTTATCTTTTACTATTTTTTGTGCAGTCTCACGTCCAGATTTAAGAGTCTCTAAAATAACTGAATCGTTTTCCAAAATAGCTTTGCGTTTTTCTCGAAGCGGTGCAATAAATTTTTCAATACTTTCAACTAAAATCTCTTTAGATTCTTTGTAACCAATACCGCCTTCTCGATAGCGTTTCTCAAGCGCAGGAAGTTCGTCCCCAGCAAAAAGTTTATGTAGAGCAAACACATTACAAGTTTCTGGGTCCTTTCCGTCCTCAACACCTTTTGAGTCGGTTGGAATAGACATCACTGCTTTTTTTATCTCATCATATTCAGCAAAAAGAGGAATGGTGTTGCCGTAGCTTTTACTCATCTTCCTGCCATCGGTTCCAACCACAGTTTTAACATCTTCTAAAATATATGCTTCGGGAAGTTTGAATGTCTCGCCGTAAATGCGATTGAATTTCTCCGCGATATCGCGAGCAATTTCTAAATGTTGTTTTTGGTCCTGACCAACAGGAACAACGTCTGCTCCGTAAAGTAGTATATCTGCCGCCATAAGCACTGGATACTCAAAAACACCAACGTTGGCTTCGTTGCCTTTTGCGGTGGCATCTTTGTATGCGTGTGCTCTGGAAAGATACGGCACAGTTATCAGATTATTAAAAATAACCATCAGCTCCGCGACCTCCGGCATGTCGGACTGAAGGAACAGTGTAGTCTTTTTTGGATCAAGTCCTATGGCAAGATAAGTAGCAACAACGTTTTTTGAGTTGGCGAGAAGTTCTTCTTTTGTTGGATTGTTGGTTAGGGCGTGATAATTAGCTACAAAAACAAAACCTTTGTAGCTTTCTTGAAGCGCGACAAACTGGCGCATAGCGCCAAAATAGTTACCAATATGTGGCTCCCCTGTCGGTTTAACCCCGGAAAGCATTATTTTTTGGTCAGACATAGCTAAAATAATAGCAAAATACGGCCTATTTTAAAAGCTTTTGATGTAGTAACCTTGGTGGCGTTGACTGAACAGTAAAGTGCGCGAGACTGTATATTAATGGCGAATTTAAATGAGTCAGAAGAGAGGTTTCCTTTCGTCTTTATGAGGAGAACGCTATGGGCTGGGGTAATTGGTTCAGTGATAGTAATGGGGATTCTGTTAGTGAAAAAACGGAATCAAGAAGCGACGGCGGAACAACATACGAGGTTTTGCGCGACACGGGTGGAAGTAAAAGCGACCATCAACACATTATCGTGGAGAGGAGTTCCGACGGACGCGCAGAACGAGCGCACGCTCTCCCAAACAAGTCGAAACGATAAATCCCCCCAAATACTCCAATTCTTTTTATAAGAGCGGGAGTATTTTTTTATTGTAATAATTTTTTATTTCGGAAATATTTTTAAGTGCAGTATATTCATCTTCTTCACAAAAAATCATCATGTCGGTAAAAAAACTACGCGTGTCGCTATGGATATTTTTTATACCCGAGAGAATAAAAAAATAATTAGCAAGTGCAAAGTCAGCCCCCTTGTCTTTTACGTGAGTAAGACCATATTCTACTAATACTCGTAACTGCTTACTGATATTTAAATTCTTTTTAAGAGTATTTTTTAAAAACACAATGTGTTCATTTTGATTATTCTGAAGAAGTATTGTTATTTCTGATCGCAAATCTTCCTCAAATATTTCCTCAATATTTACCCCGTTTTGATGGTTTAACATTTTTTTATTATGACTCAAAAAATAAGTGATGACAAGAGATATCTGGACATACTTTTTACCTCTTTTTTTGAATACTAAAGCTTTTGTTTTTTCGAGCTTTAATGTAGAACAAATTAAGTGAGCTCTTCTATAGTTAGCGGATCTAGAATATTAATACTAAGTATGTCGGTTTTTTTAAAAACCAAAGAGTCCATAACTTTTTTATTTACAGCGTTAAAAGCCACTTCGATTGAGTCCCCATTTTCCTCCATTAAAACCCCCACACATTCGTATACATTACCGTCACTGACCCTCACAACAACATTCACGAGAGGATTTCCGTCATCATTTTTGGTGGGTAATTTTTTCATATTTTTATTTAAAAACCTCAATACTAGAAATAAAAGATATCGGAATCACTAAATAAGTTGGCAATCCACTACTAGGGTGATTTTTAAGAGGCTTTGGTTGTATACGCATTGTTTTTGGGTCTTTTAAAATAACGTAATCTTTTTTAATTTCAAACAAAATTCCTTCTGTATACATAGTTGGACATTCATATATCGGTAAATTAGCAACGTGAATTACGTCGCGCCATGTCACAGAAATCGATAGTCCAACTTTCATATCATTCAAAATATCTGTTTTGTATGATTTAACCCTAGAGATTAAAGCTGTATCTGGAATGACTAATCCCTCGATAATTTTTTCCTTATTTGCCACCAAACTACCGACTACCCCCATTTTTTTTATAAAACTAATAATTATATTGCTTCCATTTTTTTCTACATATCCATACGCTTCACATGAATCCAATTTTGTTTGTGCTATCTTTTTTTCATAAGTATAAGATGCATCAACGTATTCAATTTTATAAATCTTGTCCATATATTTACGTATTTTGACCCTGCTCTTTGTTTATAGCCAATTTTAAATCTTCCACATAATCGCCATAAAAACTCCTCACAATATCATCTTTCTTAATAACTCCTAGAATTTTCGCAACATCATTATTAAGATAATCATCTATTTCTGTAAAAAATATCTCGAAAAAAACTATCGGGCTTTTTTTGTCTCTAATTTCTTTTTCATATTTTTTAACAATATCATTATTAAAAAAACTGCGAGCGTCTTCTATCTTATCGGCTTGAATAAAACCAATCACTATTTTTATATCATTATTGAAATCATCAACTATTTTTTTCATACCTGATTTTTTTATCTAAACACCCTCCTTACCGTAAATTGCCTCAAAGAAAATTTTATCTCTTACTGCGTTAAATGCAGTATTATAAAAAACCATCTCGCCATTCTTAACCTTCACAATTTGTTCTTCTAAAATTTTCTTAGCCTCCTCGCCATCAAGCCATACAACAAAAAGATCGTTTTTCTTTTCATCGTCTGTCCTGAGATCTTCGTTTATTTCATTTTTTGTTTCTACTAAAAAACAAGTAGTTTCATATTCCTTAGCGTCTCTATTACGAAACTCGTGTATTTTACCAACAATATCCACAACATCAACTTCATAACGGAGCTCTTCAAGACACTCCCTTTTAATTTCAGCTTCAAGATTAGTGTTTTCTACACCACCTCCTGCCAAAAGACAAAATTTATGAATCGGGTTAGTGACAAAAGCAAATTGCCCTTTTTTGTTTTTTGCAATAGCTTTAACCGTTACCCTTTTTTCATAATAATCAGGGATCTTGTTAATTGGTTGAGGAAAAATATCTTTATCGTGTAATGTGGCCAAATAATTCATAGTGCTTATCGTATCATAAAAAACCCCAGACTTTTTCGACGCCCTACGTAGTGTTTTTTACATTTAATGGAGGGTTCCACGGCGCGCTCGTAGAATTTTGCAATTCAGGATATAATTAAAATATGGAATATAATGTTGGGAAAAATATCGAATCACAAAAATACATAAACCAGTACGGCTTTAAGGATCAAGGTTTTTTTAAAAAAATATCCTCTACAGATGGAAAGAACAGAGACGAAGTAATGAAACTCTTGAAAAGCGGGTTAAAGCTTATCCCAAAAACAGAGCAGGCAAAAATTTATTATCTAGCAATATCGTTACTAGACAACATCGACGAAGATTTGAGTAGTATTGCAACAGACATAATGTTGTACGCAGAAGAGGTAGATAACGTAATACCAAAAGAGTTCTCTTCAACTGAAGATATCGCGAAAAAACTCCGTACTATTGAAATATGAAATAAAAAAAGCGTTCTTGAAAACAAAAACGCTTTAAGTGAAGGCAGGCAAATCTCAGCGGCTCTTTTTCGGGTCAGCGTGAAAACTGGATGTTTTGCCTGTAAAAACGTTGTGTGTGATACCCTGGTGAGAGTGGTTGCTACGATCACCGTCAGAGGATTTCAACACCTCTGTTTTGGTTGTTGTAGGGGTGTGTGTGACTTTCACATTCACATCCCCGCCCTTTCCATCAGAACCCCAGCCAAACCAACCCATATTACACCTCCATAAAAAATAGCATCAGTCAGGATTGACTAATCATAAAGATAGTAGCATGTATATTAATACTGGTCTATATCAAAAAAATTAATTAAGCGTAGGTATTTCTATATAGAATGTTGAGCCCTTACCCTCTCCGTCAGAATTAACACCAATAGTCCCTTTGTGGGCCTCAATCATTTGCTTGGCGATATACAAACCAAGACCTGTGCCATTTGTGTGCAACTTGCTAACCTCATCGCCACGACTAAATTTTTCAAAAAGACGTGAACGGAGCTCGGGGGTAATTCCAACACCGGTGTCGGCAACAGCAACGCGCACTCCTTTTCCATTATTAATTTTAGAAACATTTACCTTAACTGCTCCCTCGCGCGTATATTTAATTGCATTATCAACCAAATTGAGTACGACCTGTCGAATTTTAAGTAAGTCAGCATTAACAAAATAATCCGTAGCTTTGTCGTTTTCAAAAGTTAAGCCTAATTTTTTATTTAATGCATTCGGGTAAAGTGAATCAACAATTTCTTTTGTCAGTGCTGATAAATCAACTTTTTCAAAAGAGTATTCCATTCTCCCTTGCTCAAGACGAGTTATATTAAGAAGATCGTCAACAATTCCCACAAGATTTTGCGCTGATTGAAAAATTCTATCAACAGCCTCTCTTGTTTTTGGCTCAATAAAACCAAACGAACCTTCAAGAACCATTGATGTATATCCTTTAATGGCCGTGAGTGGGCTTCTTAGTTGATGCGAGGCGATGGAAACGAATTCCGATTTTTGTTTGTCCAAAAATTGCAGACGCTCATTCGCGATTTTTAAATCGTTGGCCAACAACTCAATTTGTTCGCGCGCCCTAACTTCTTTTGAAACACCGCGCACAATAAGAACACTAAAGAATGACACGAGAGCTAATAGTAATGCCCTAATAAGCCAATCTTGAATGGTGACAGACGTAAGCAAATTAAAGAAAAATAAGATAACAACACCGCCCGCGAATAATTCAGTTGCAGCTGTTTTGAGATCAAAAAATTTATATTTAATAATAGAATAACTAATGAAAAAAATATAAAGTAGAACAAAATAATTACCGAACGGAAAAATGTTGAAAAATTGTGGTAAAAAATTCGTAATTCCACCACTAAAACCAATCACACCAGCAATTATCTGAAGTCGTATTTGTGCACGTAAACGCTTATTATTTTTGTCATTTGTGTATGCCTGAAAAAGAAGAAACAAAGCGTATATAACACAAAGAATAAAGAACGCTGGAAAGAGTAAGTAGTAAGGCCCGGGATTTATCCAATAAAAACCAAACCGATCTATTATTCCAACCTTAAAAAATTCTGTGGTACTTAAAATTGCCAATAATAACCCTATAATAAAGGTTGTATAGATGACTACTTTATTTTTTATTCCAAGAAAACTTAAAATAAAATTTACATAGAGAACGGGAATGAAAATCGCAATTACATCAAGTGCATATTGCCATAACATTGCGGTCTCAATATCTTTTGCTGAAGTCACCCCATAAAGAGAAAACCCCCAAAAAGCAATTAGGGACGAAAATAAAAACCACGAGCTATTTAACCTTGCTCTTGTGTTATTAACATAAACAAATAGCCCAAATGCTAAGCTGGCGAAAAAAATAAGAATACTTGATATGTAAAAAAGGTTCATTTCAGTTTTTAAAAATCAATATTGGCCACCCCTTTTTGATTGCAATACTACTTAGCCTATTTGATGGGTTAACAACAAATGGGTGACCTACCAATTCTAACATAGAGATATCTGAAATATGGTCTCCGTAGGCAGAAGCATTGCTTAATTTTATGTCGTTTTTGCGTGAATATTCTTCAAGTACCCTCTTTTTTTCTAAACCATATACGATTGAACCATCAATCTTTCCAGTAAGTCGCCCGTCAACTACCTCGAGTATTGTTCCAATTGAATCATCAGCTTTGAGGTATTTTTCAATCCTCTCTACAATCAAATTAATAGCATTTGATATCAATATAATTCTGTACCCCTCTCCCTTTAGTTGCTCAATAAGCTTCAAGCCATCATTATAAAATTTATATTTTAAATGTAATTCAAAATATTCATCAATAATTTCTTTTGCTCTATCTTCTCGAGTATTCTTAAAAACAGAAAAAGCGTACTCCATTACTTTTTTTGGACTATCGATGAAGTGCAGTTGATATAAGATGAACCAAATCATTATTTTGAAATAATACCAATGTGAAATATAACCCCCGCTGTAAAGAAACATAAGCAAAGACTTCTGGCTTTGCCCACGAATTAGCGTTCCGTCAATATCAAAAATTGCTAGATTTTCTGTGGCCATGGAGGATAAATTTTATATGGATAAGCTTTTCCTGAAAGTTCTGCAATTCTTACCATTATTTTATTTGTTATCACCTTAAAAGCTTTTCGGTTTAATTTACTGTGATGATACGGCGACAAGTCAATTGGTTTATCGATAATAATTTCGATACTTTTTCTAACTTTTGGTTTTTTGTCAAAACGAGACATTACCTCATATGCTCCCTTAATCCCTACAGGGATAACGGGAACATTGCCGTGATATGAATATCGAGCTACTCCACTATAGGCTTCAAGCATTTTCTCGGGGTGTGGGGACCTTGTCCCCTCTGGAAAAATCCCAATAATTTTACCGTTTTCCAAATGTTTTTGAATTAAATTATGTAGCGCTCTTTTATCTTTACTTGTTCTTTCAACTCTAATTTGTCCCATTATTTTCATGATTGGGTTCCAAAAAGAGTTGGTGAAAAATTTTTCTGCTGAAAGATAATGAACATGGCGAGGGCACACAGCAATAAAACAAATAAAATCAAAGTAACTTTGGTGGTTAAAAGCAAATATTACAGCACCTTTTTGCGGTATATTCTCAAGGCCGACCACTTGTTTAATCCAAAACAACTTAACTAAAGGGGAGAGAATTATTCTTATTACGTGGTAAGCAGTTTCAAGCAGTAAATTATCTTGGTGCTTCATATTTTTACTTCACGCACCAAAATATAAGAAATTTTATAAAGACTCATGGAAAAATTATACCCCAAAAGTCTTATGAATTCTAGGTATTATTTTTTGTTTCCATAAAAAACATTACAGATTTTTATTAACTCAAGAAACTCGCCATCAACAACGCTATCTGTTTGTACTATCTGGGCTCTTCTAATAAAATCAACAAAACAATCAAAAGCTTTTTTTATTTTAAAGTTTTTTAAATCGTTTTTAATACTAGTCAATGTAATATTTAAGTTTTTAGGATTTAGTATATTAAATTCATTAGTGTGTATTATGTCCAATTTATTCTTTATTTTGTTAAATTCTGAAAAAGAGATATCAGTCTGAAGCATTAAATCTTTGTCCGAGATAGACTTGATTAGTACGTGCCTAACAAATCTTCTATCGGGTAGAATTTTATATAAATCCGACGGCTTAACAACATTGTTGTCATGTTTACTCATTCTTCTATTGTTTGCGCCCAGGATATTCCCGTGCAAAACCAGGTTTTCATACGGATGATTTTGTGACAATGCAAAAGAAACAATATTTCTAAGATAATGCCACTTAAGCATTCCATGTCCAGATGAACTCGTAAACAAAAAAACCGGGTAATTAAATCCATACTTTTCGCTTATATACAAAGGATATACAAAAGACTGAAAAATAGGATTTATAACGTAGTTAATATTATCTATATTAATACTTGGCGAAAAAACTCTATTTTTTGTAATCGGATATAAACCATTTATCATTTTTGCGTCGTTTACTATTGTTGTTCTATGTTGACTTGGAAATATTTTTATTCCATCAAAATTTAAAGTGTTCTTAATTGATAATAGATCAAGAGAATAATGATTTCCTGTCTTAATAATGATTTTACTATCTATTAATTCATGAAATATATCGGTTGTATATCTAACAAACTCCGGATCAGTATCTGAATGCTCAATAATGTTTGGACCAAGCTTAATGTTGCTAAAAAAAGATTTTTCGTGCTTTGCATAATTAATACATTCCTCGGCAAAATCTTTTATTTTTTCGTAATTTATATTTGAGCCAAACTTTTCAACGTACATGGTCTCAAATGGTAAACCATGCAAATTCCAAGAATCATTCACAAAATAAAAATCATTTTTTTTATCAAATTCAGTAAAAAAAAGATAAGATATTTCAGAAACAATATGACTGACAGCGTTTCCACAATGGTAGTTCTTTTTAGGGAGACACTGGCTATTTAATATCACCTTTTTTGACATTTTTTTCTAGAACCCCTACTAGGTATCGAACCTAAATTTTCATCTCAATTAGATGACGTCCTACGTTAGACGATAGGGGCTTACGGAGTCATGATAACCATTATTTAAAACTTTCACAACAATATTATCTGCTATAAATTCAACCTCTTTAAGCCAGCTATAAGCGCCAGTTGCGTTGCCTTCTGTAATCAATGTCGTTTCTCTTTCAAAAACTGATTCGGGGTCAATTTTTAATTCTGGAAATACTAATGATAGGTAAAAAGCTGCTTCACATATACGACTAACTGCTTTTGCTAATCTTTCTTCTTGTGTTGTATGTATATTAACCTTACCGTCAACCAAGAGTCGAGCATGATACAACTGTCTTTTAATTCTTATTATCAAATTATGTGTGTCAATTTCTTTTTTACATATATCGAACCCATGCACAAGGATATTTCTAATCGAGAAAACAACCCCCTCTCTCATACAAAGCGAGGTATGGATATAATTAGTGGTTTCAATGGTGTCATCAATATTAGTGTCAAACAATAAATCATCCTCGCCAAAAATCATAAAGGATATTTTTTTGACTTTGGAAAATAATTTTTTATTAATTTCATCAAACTCAAAAACATCCATATAATCAAAAAAGCTACCCTCAACTATTACGTTAAAGTCAATATCATTGGACTCTCCGTTTTTGAAAAGATAAGATCCACCAATAGAAAGGTGCTTGATATTAATATTGGGATAATATGTTTTTACTATTAACTCAACGTCTTTGGTTAACGATATTATTTGTTTTAATTTTAGGAATGAATTTTTTTTAATCAAATCTGAACTGTATATATACCAGGGGGAATCTTTAATTTTTTCTAACAACACCCCTTCATCTTTTTGATCTAAATAAATATCCGACAACTTAACTATTGGGTACGTTTTGTTATATTTATAAGTTGAATTGTCAATATATTTCATTACAAATTATTTGGCTTAGCAAGACAGGAATCAATTCGCTCCAAAGTCTCTTTTTTGCCCAGAATATAGCTTAACGTGAATGGATCTGGAGATTCTTTTTTCCCCGATAAAACAACTCTTAGAGGGTGGAGAACATTTCCAACACCGTATTCTGTAAAAAGCGTAGATATATTATTTTTCAAACCATCCGTGTTCCAGTCATTACTTGATATGTTCCCTATTAATACCTTTAACTTTTCAAGAATGCTTTTTGTCTTTTCAATAGAATCAGTTTTAAACCGAATCAAATCATAATTTACTGGTGGCTTCTTAAAAAAATAATCTAGTTCCCCGTTAGTGATCATGTCCGACACTTCCGAAAACTTTTTTATTCTTGGTTTTATTACATTTTGTATTACTGTATTAGAAATAGTGAAATTAGCATTAAAAAGTTTGGAGTATTCTTCATTTAAAAACATAAAAAGATTTGTCCTATATTCGTCTTCGGATAAATTAATCATGTAATGATAATTTATATTATTGAGTTTATTGTAATCAAATTTAGCTGGATTTTTGCCCACTCTATCCAAACCAAATATCTCAGTTAACTCTTTTAATGAGTATATTTCCCGTTCGCCCCCAGGGTTCCATCCCAAGAATGCAAGATAATTAACTAAAGCAGACGGCAAATAACCTTGCTTTAAAAAACCGCTGACAGAGGTGGCACCATGTCGTTTAGACAATTTCTTCTTGTCTTCGCCAACAATGAGTGGCAAATGAGCATAAACGGGTATGTTCCCACCCAAAGCTTCTAGTAGAAGTATCTGCCTAGGAGTACTTGTAATATGGTCTTCCCCCCTAATTATATGGGTAACTCCCATATCCATGTCATCCACAACAACAGCAAAATGGTAAATTGGATTATCAATATTCCTCGCAATAACAAAGTCACCAAAAATACTTGAATCAATAGATACATGACCACGAACTTTGTCATCAAAGGTTATAATTTTGTTCGGATTCTTGAACCTAATGGCTTTTCCAGAACCACCCAATGAGTCTTCAGCTTCATAAGCACGTCCAAGCTTGATGAGTTCTAATAATTTTTCTTTATAGATAGCACCTCTTTCTGATTGCCTGAATGGACCATGGTCAAAATTTAAACCTAAAGCATGTAACCCATCTATGACAATAGATTCGTATTCCTTTTTACTCCTTTCTTTATCAGTATCCTCAAACCTAAGGAAAATCTCTCCATTAAAATATTTTGCATACAAATAATTAAACAACATGGTTCGCATGTTGCCAATATGAATTTCTCCAGTTGGGGAAGGTGGAAAACGTGTAATAACTTTGGTCATAAAAATCAATTTAAACTGGATCTATCTGTTTATGTAGGATTACACTACAATACTATAATTATTATTTTCAGTACATAGGAACACACTGTGACTTATTACTAATTGATTTCTAGTATTTTAGAATAGGCTTCACGCAAGATTTTTCGTTGATTTTCAAAAGTTAGAATTTTTACCGCATCATCATAATTAGACCAGATATAATTTACCACTTCTTCTTGTTGTATTTTTACATTTAGATTATCTGTAATACCAACAAAGAATGTAGCTTGTTTTCGATTCCATATACCATTGGCTTTATATCTGTACTTATCAGAGAATGACACATCGGGAATAAGACTTATTTGCGAGATTCCGGTTTCCTCCTTTAGTTCTCTTAATGCAGTCTCAACTGAAGTTTCATCTTTTTCGGCATGTCCTTTTGGAAAACTCCAATCATTCGTACCTTTGCTTTGAATAATAAGGTATTTTGTCTCCGTACTGCTTTGTTTATAAGCAACAATTATACCGTATGATTTTTCTAAAATCTTTTTAGATTTTATCTTTATTTTCATATTACTTTAAAATATACCCCTTGTAACACATTGTGGCAAAAAATTAAAACACTTTTTTAGGTTATATTTGTCTAAACACACCGTATTTCCATAAAATTATAAACTCGTTGACACAACGCAAATAAAGCGTCATGCTTTAATTGGATTATTAAATGGTTGAGATTTCTCAACCGGTAAGTCGCAAGGAGACTCAGATGAAAAAGTTGTTTGGTGGCGACGACGACTGGGATTCCACCCCAGCGGACGAACAGGGCAACAACCCCGGGAATCCCCCGGCTTGACCCACTTTCTGGGTCATACGGGTAGAAGTTTTGCGCTTCTGCCCGTTTTCATTTAAATTAATCTTAAAATAGCTATCAATAAATAACTCCACGATATGTTAAAAATAAATTACGGCTACAAGGTCTTTGTTGATAGATTGGTAATTAACTTCATTAAAGAGAAAGAAGGTAAAATGCTTCCATCTTTCGCAAAAGAAGAGTTCCTGAACGTAAAAAAAATATTTTTTACGCATAAAAATTTAAAAGAAATAAAATCTTTGTTGACTGAAAAAAAAGAAGGTGGTCAAGAATTAGAAAAAAAACTATTTTCATATATAGAAAATATAATTTCGAAAAAAGACTTTGAGATAAGAAATGGCAAAAATTTTATATTCACCAAAAATATAATAGAAAATTTTGAGACTGAGGACATAGTAAAAGCTATGGGGAATTTTTACGGGACTAAAGTCAAGAACGTCGCCGTATATCTCATCCCTACCTATTCGGACAGAAAAAATGTTGGCGCTAGTGCAAGCTCCAGAACAAATTCTATTTATGTTTATGTGCTAAACAAAAAAAGCAAAGGTTATATTGAAAATTTGAAAATTAATTTAGTTCACGAACTTGCACATCTATATGAAAGGGATCATGTTTTAGAGAAAATTAAAACAGTTTTTAAGCCGAGAGAAGAGAATTTCTATAAGTCATGGTTCTTACTAAAAAAAGAATTTGGAAATGGGTATTATATAACAAGAGAGATACTTGCAAACTTATTCTCAAACTGGGATTTTAGTTATCTTGGAGAAAAAGAGAATATATATAATTTACAAAAATACAATCCTAAAAAATACAGGGACAAGGAAGAATTATTAATTGGAAAATTTAATCAAAAAAATAATCATAATTTTCATAGAGTTTATTATTTATATTCCTTTTATTGTAAAGATTTCTTTTGGGAATATATAAACAATAAAAAGAAAGTAGATGAGGATTTTTTTATAAAAATTGCGGATGTTTTAACGAAAAAATAATGCAAAAAAGATATTGTATAAAACAAAATGTCATTGATACTAGTATTGTTTGTGAGTAAATATAAAAATTTGTGTTTATTTTGGTAAAAATAATATTGAGATACAATAGTTAAATATGGTAAAAAATTCATACCTCACTGTCATTGAAAGTATTTCTAAAAAACTTGTTAAATATTTTAAGGAGAACCTTGCATCCCGCATCCTACCTTCAAGAGAAAAGGAACGTTTGCAATGCGGGTCAATCGATGATGTTGTCTTCGAATATTGTCTTCCGGAAAATTATAACTTGGCAATAATAGTTCTTGATGGTTTGCCACGCACACCAGAACTTTTATCATTCCTCAATCTTTTATGTTCGTGGGGGTATGCAGCTTTTTACCCAAGACTTAAAGGAACATGGGAATCGGGTGGTGAGTTTCTTGACCATAACCCAGCGGAAGATATTCGAAAATTAGCGCACAGTCTTAAAAGTGGAGTAGTCTTGCAGGGGAAAAATTTTAACGTTAATCGCGTGTTGGTTCTAGGGTCTAGTTTGGGGGGGGTTGGTTGCTCTTAATACTAGCCTCAGTGAAGATATTACGTCTGTGATTGCACTATCCCCGGCCTATTCCATGTCGGAAGTACCAGGAATAGAGACATTGGATTCATTTATAAAAGAAGCATTTAGTGGCGCCTATCGATATTCTAACCAAAACTGGAAGAAACTCTTGAGTGATGAACTAATATCTCTCGACATGCTTTCAAAGGATCCCATGTTTAACCCATCAAAATGTACTGTTGTTGCGGGAGAAGAAGATAATCAAATTAAAATTTCGGAACTGAGTACTATTTGCAAAAAATATGGTATTGCTATCCACAAACTACCGCTTGGTCACTTGTCGTTCCATAAAGATATTACGACTATCCGTCCATTGTTATACAAGCTTATAAAGGAGCGCTCATAAAAAGGCTACTTGTATATGTTAATTTAAACATTTTATTACAACGTAACACGGGTAAACGAACTATCGTCCAAAAATAATCTATCATGCGAAACAAGAATAAGAGATCCAGCGTATTTTAGAAGTGCATCCCTTAAGACGTATTGAGTCATAACATCAAGATGGTTTGTTGGTTCATCCCAAATTATTAAATCTAATTTTTTACAAGAAAGAGCCCCTAAAAGAACTTTAATTCTTATCCCTGGTGATACATTCTTAAATTTTTTATTTAAAATAGACTTGTCTATATGATTAAAAGAAATTGACCTATAGATTTCTGCCTCATTTAAACCAAAGTTTTTTAGGTATTCTCCTACCGTCTGGTCATTTAAATTTTCATACCAATTTTGTGAAATATAATAATATGAAAATTTACCGCCACGATTAAACATATCTTCACTTTTTTGCGCTAGACCATTTAAAAGACCTACTAAATAATCGAGAAAGGTGGTCTTTCCGACACCATTTGGTCCAGTAATAAGAATTTTATCTCCGCTATTTACTAAAAGACTAATTCTTTTTTGCGATAAAGATGTAGAAAGTAAGTTAAATAAATTACCGACAAAACCTAAGTCCAAAAACAGGGCTTTCGGAATGGGGTCATGTTGTGGTTTTTCAACGCTTATTTTTTCTGCCCTTTCTCCAAGCATTCTTGCCGTGGCCGCTCCTTTACCAGCAGAATTTCTATTAAATCCTCTTAAATACTTGTCGTTATCTGTTCCCTTCCATTTTTCTCCAGCCTCGCTGTGTTGTTTTGCTTTTCGGGCAGCATCTTTAAGTTCTTCTTGTTTTTTAATAGCGATATCATACATTAAAAACTCTCTTTCAATCTTTTTTTTACGCGATACTAAATACAAAGAACATCGTTCTTTTGTTTTTTCAACACCTTTAGAATCTAGGTAAAATATTACTTCTGCACAATCGTCAATAAAATTTATATTATGACTAGTAAATATAATTGATAATTTGTTTTCAACAATATGTTTTTTAAGCCAAGAAATATTTTTCTCATCGAGATTATTTGTTGGCTCGTCTAATACATAGAGATCTGCTTTTTGGGAAAAAAGATACTCAAGTCTTTTTTTCATATGTTCTCCACCAGAAACAAGGCCTGTATTAGTTTCAATTTGGGAAAGAAAAACTATCTTAACTCGCTCTGGAACATGAACAGTTAACCAATCATTTTTTGAAGACTTTAGTGTAATACTTTCAAGAATACTTGTTTTACCGATACCATTTTCTCCTAAAATTGCAGTACGAAAATTAGTATCGATATCAAAAGATATCTTCTCTCCGCTTTTTTCTATAATAACTTGTATCATACAAAAGTCTGTTTATCGTTACTAAATTAACTATAGGCTTAATATCACCCTAAAATCATCTTCTTTTGTGGTTTTGTTTTTTCGAACAAAACTACACTTAACACATTGATGTGTGATCACATAATCCCCCGCTTTAAGTTCCACTCCTATTGGCTCCATGGCGCCTAAGCACTCAGACTCGCGATCACCTGGATTTATATCCACGTGTTTACTCCATAAGCACTTGGGGCAATGGTTTGTGTACCCATTACCCTCAACAGAAAAACTGCATTCACTGCAGATAAAATCCTCAATATTCCGTTGAAATTTTTTTGTTTCGATGGTTTTTAAATTAAAGATTCTTGGCTATGATATCCATAACTTTTTGAACCTCAGCTTTATAATCGTCACTAAGCGGGATTATTGGAGCACTAAAAACAAGGACAATCTTGGCGCGCCTTAAAAGAAAATCTCTTAGCTTTATTTTAAAAACTCCTCTAATTGAAGTTGGAACAATTGGAGCACCAGTTGCCCTCGCAAGATATGCGGCACCACCATGAGCAGGCAAAATGCTCCCGTCTGTTGTTTTCCGTCCCTCGGGAAAAATAAAAAGAGAGCCACCACTATTCAAAATTTCCTTATGCTTTTCTAAAGATTTCTCATAGTCATGTTTCCCAACCTGAATTTGATGCGCCCCCCAAATTTCAAAAAACCATTCGCGATAGAAAAGCCATTTTAAAAACGAGTGACGTTCATAAAACTCTTTTTCTCTTGAGGTATAAAAAATTGGCGAAAGAGGGGAAAATAAAGGCAGGGCAGCTGGAAGTAAAATTGGGTCAAGTTCACTACTATGATTGCTAACAAAAACAACTTTACCTTTTAGTCCTTCGAGATTCTCTAAACCACGCACCTCAAGTTTTGCAAAAAAAATTAAAAAAAGCCTAGTTGGGATCCAAACAATTTTCTGCAAAAGAAGTGGTGGTAAAAAATCTTTCATTACATTCCTTCTCCTCTAAGCGTCTCAACTATTCCGCGTGCTTTTTTGGAAAGTTTTTGAGGGAGAATAACTTTTATTTTTACCAACAAATCTCCTCTCTGGCTATTCCCCATTGGAACACCTTTACCCTTAAGACGTAAAACTTCTCCAGTGTTCACCCCTTCTGGAATTTTAAGATCAATCTTTCCATCTAGTGTTTCGATGGAGCGTTCACCACCAAGCAATGCTTCCGTCATCTTAATATCAAGATTCATTGTTAGATTATTTCCTTCACGTTTCAGGGACTTATGGGGAAGAACGCTTATCTTTACATACAAGTCACCAGAAATACCACGTTGTACCGCTTCCCCCATTCCCGAAAGACGAATCATCTCTCCGTTTTCAATGCCAGCTGGAACGTGAATAGAAATTTCTTCCTGCTTCCTCAAAACACCCTGACCCTTACAGCCCGAACACTTATCTTCAGGGATTGTTCCAGACCC
Source organism: Candidatus Paceibacterota bacterium (assembly GCA_041661305.1). Classification (NCBI taxonomy): domain Bacteria; kingdom Bacillati; phylum Minisyncoccota; species Minisyncoccota bacterium. The sequence continues at coordinate 201,272 of JBAZUR010000001.1, read as the reverse complement.
AGCACACGCGTCACATTCACGAACACTCGTGAACACTCCAATAAAGGATTTCTTTGTCTCACGAACTTTTCCTTGGCCGTTACAGGTCTCACATTTCTTGCGCTTGGTTCCAGGTTTTTCGCCATTACCCTTACAAACATCACACAAGGAGCGCTTTGTTATTAAAACCTTTCGAGTAGTTCCAAAAATTGAGTCATCGAAATTAATAGTAATTTCAATTGAAATATCTGAACCGCGACGACTTTGTGTCCCACCTCGCCCACCTCCAAAAATTTCACTAAAAATGTCGCCAAATCCACCCGCGTTACTAAAATCAAAATCGCCAAACTGTGATGGATCAAACCCTTGGAACCCATTATTGGCTCCTTGTTGTGGGCCACTTCCATCGCTGAACACCTGCCCATATGTGTCATACTCTGAACGCTTCTTTTCATTAGAAAGAACCTGGTATGCCTCATTCACCTCTTTGAAGCGCGCTTCATCACCTCCTTTTTTGTCGGGATGATATTTGTGGGCGAGTTTATGAAAAGCTTTTTTTATTTCATCTTTCGACGCTTTTCTCTCAACACCCAAAATTTGATAGTAATCTTTTTGCATCCCGTTAGAAATTAGAAACGTCTGACGTTTCCTTAGTTAATTTTAATACAATCTTTCTTTTCTTAACAATCTACTTAATTTTGTTTTTATCCCGTAAACATAACTTCATGATTTCGTACGGGATTGATTATACGGAATTATACATAAAAACAAATAAAGGTGAAGATATTAATCATGAAAAAGACCACCCTCTAAATTGGTGGTCTTTTTCATGATATTAGGCTGTTTTGTTGGCGTCTGGATTCTCCCCTTCTTTGAAATCTGCGTCATGAATCTTCTCTTCAGGTGCCCCACTTCCACCCTCTTTAGGAGTTTCCGTTGCTCCACTTTCCTGCTGTGCCTTCATCATTGCTTCACCTATTTTTTGCATTTCGAGTGAAAGTTCTGATGAGGCTTTTTTAATTGCCTCGATATCTGTACCATCTTTAACAGATTTTAGCTCTGCTATTTTTGCTTCTACCGCTGTTTTAATATCAGCTGGTACCTTATCTCCAGCATCACGAAGTGATTTCTCGGCAGTATAAACTAATATTTCTGAGTCATTTTTTGTATCGGCAATTTCTTTTTTCTTCTTATCTTCATCTGCGTGCAGTTCCGCTTCTTTAGTCATTCGCTCAATATCTGCGTCTGTTAGACCGGAACTTGCCTCGATGCGAATACTTTGAGTTTTTCCACTCGTCTTCTCTTTTGCTGTAACATTTAGAATTCCGTTTGCATCAACATCAAGGGCAACCTCTACTTGAGGCATACCACGCGGTGCTGGTGGAACACCATCTAGGATAAATCTTCCTAATGACTTGTTGTCGGCGGCCATTGGACGCTCGCCCTGGACAATATGTATCTCGACTGATGTTTGGTTGTCGGCAGCGGTAGAGAAAACTTGTGACTTTGATGTTGGGATAGTTGTGTTCTTTTCAATCAACTTTGTAGCAACACCTCCAAATGTCTCAATGCCAAGCGATAATGGAATAACGTCTAGAAGTAATATGTCGCGAACATCTCCTTGCAAGACGCCCGCTTGAACGGCTGCACCAGCTGCAACAACTTCGTCTGGGTTTATTGAGCGGTTTGGCTCCTTACCAAACAATTCTTTAACAGCGGCAATAATGGCAGGCATACGAGTTTGTCCACCAACCATAACTATTTCATTAATCTCATTCATCTTAACCGGAGATTTTTCAAAAGCTCTTTTTGTAATTTCAATCGAGCGATCAATAAACTCGCGAGCAAGTTCTTCAAGGGTTGTACGGGACATCTTAAGAAGAAGATGTTTTGGGCCAGATGCATCTGAACTTATAAACGGAATGTTTATTTCCGATTCTGTTGTTGTTGAAAGCTCGTGCTTTGCTTTTTCTGCAGCCTCTTTCAATCTCTGAAGTGCCAAAACATCTTTTGTGATATCAATACCACTTTCTTTCTTAAATTGCTCTGCAATCCAAGCAACAATCTTCTGGTCGATATCCTCACCACCCATATGTGAGTCACCATCAGTTGCTTTTACTTCAATAACATCATTTCCAACTTCAAGAATAGAAACGTCAAAAGTTCCACCACCGAAGTCATAAACAACTATTTTTTCGTCTTTTTTATTATTAAAACCATATGCCAAAGCTGCTGCTGTTGGCTCATTAATGATTCGTTTAACATCAAGTCCGGCAATCTTCCCGGCATCTTTTGTTGCCTTGCGTTGTGAGTCGTCGAAATAAGCCGGTACGGTGATAACCGCCTCTGTTACTGGTTCACCTATTTTTGCTTCAACATCACTCTTTATTTTCTGAAGAATCATTGCTGAAACTTCCTCTGGACGATAAAAATCTGTACCCATCTTTACCTTAACCCCACCGTCTTCGTTAGCTTCAATTGCGTATGAGGAAAACTTCTTGTCGCGCTTAACTTCTTCGTCATCAAAACGATGACCCATAAGACGCTTAATACCGTAGATAGTATTTTCTGGGTTGGTGACTGCTTGGCGCTTGGCGAGCAAGCCAACAAGACGCTCGCCATTTTTTGCAAGCGCAACAACAGAAGGAGTAGTGCGATTTCCTTCAATATTTTCAATTATTTTTGGGACGCCACCTTCAATTAAGGCGACAGCCGAATTTGTTGTTCCCAAGTCGATACCAATTATTTTTCCCATATTTTTATTGTAAAAATTATTAAATAAATATTTTTAATTTACATTATTATACCCAATATTCTCTGTTTGTCAACTTTATTTTACTTTCAAACTACTCCTTAAAAATAAAAACTTTCACTTCAGATGGCCGAATCACCTTTCCTTCAAAAAAATATCCATTTTTAATTATTTCAGCGACAGTGTGATCTAATTCTTTACTATCAGTTGGAATATTTTCTACAGCATTGTGGTAATTCGGGTCAAAATGTTCTCCAATCTTACCTATTTCCTGCATACCAATATTTGTGAGGGCTGTTTTTAGTTGTGACGCGATGTATTCCACCCCACGTCGCCAATTTTCATCAACTTTCTCCCATGCCTCTTTATTTGCAAATGCCAACGTAAAACTATCGAGTACCGGAATTATTTCCAAAATCGTTCGTTCGTTTGCAACCTTGGATGCATTCGAGTGCGCGTTCAATTCGTCTTTGCGGGCGTTAATGTAATCCGCTTTCGCTCTCTGCCACCCTGCGAGATACTCATCTCGCTCTTTTAGAGCAACACTCAGCTTGTCGCGAAGATCTTTGATTTTCTGTTTTGAGACAGAAAGCTCTCCTTCGCTCTCATCGGGTTCAAAAGCAAAGTCTTCATCTATAATATTGTTTTCGTTTATTTCATCTGTCATAAATTTAAACAACTTAAAGCACTATTAATAGCTATGGACCAAAGTATACAAGTAGATTCGCCGAGAGAAAATTAACGCTTTGACCACTGTGGAGCCTTTCGAGCTTTCTTCAAACCGAACTTTCGTCTTTCTTTCATTCTAGGGTCACGTTTTAGGTAACCGAGACGCTTCAATCGTGTCTTTAGCTCTTCGTCAGTTGTTGAGAGTGCTCGAGCAATACCATGTCTCACTGCTTCGGCCTGAGAATGAATACCACCACCTTTTACAAGAGCTGTAACAGAATATTTCTCTAGTGGTTTTGCTTTGTTGAAAGCGTCTGTGATAATCCCTTGCATATCTTCTGTAGGAAAATATTCTTTATAGTCCTTGTCGTTAACAATAACGTTTAGCTTAGACGCTGGGGTCACACGAACACGGGCTGATGATGTCTTGCGACGACCAACAGTCTCAATGTAACGACCTTCCTTTTTTGCTTTTGTTGTTGTAGTTTCCATATTTTTATTCGGTAACAATCAAGTTCTTTAACATCACAGCCTGTAACTTATTTTTTGGAAGCATTCCAGTAATCGCGATCAACATAACTTCCCTCATTCCTTTTTTTGCTGCAACTTCTTCCAATCGCTTCTCTTTCAAACCGCCTGGATATCCAGAGTATGTGTGGAATAATGTTTGCTTTTGTTTCTTTTCTGTAACCTTTGCTTTTCCACAGTTAGTGACCATAACAGATATTTCCGGCGCCTTATTACGCACAAAAGATGTTGTGTTTTTACCCATAAGTACTGACGCCGCTTCCGCTGCGACTCTACCTATCGTTCTTCCTGATGCATCAATTGTGTATTTCATAGTCATATTTATATAAATTCAATAACAGCAAGCTTACTTGCATCCCCCTTTCTCGGTGTAGAAAGTTTGGTTATGCGAGTATAGCCACCTGGTCTTTCTGTATATTTCGGAGCAATAACCTCAAAAAGTTTCTGAACTTCTTTTGTGCTATTGAAAAATTCTGCCCCGACAAGACGGCGTGAAGCAAGTGTATCTTTTTTTGCTCTCGTAACAAACTTTTCGATATATGGTCGAAGCTCTTTTGCTTTTGCTTCCGTGGTCTTTATTTTTCCACGAACAATAAGCGCAAGTGCAAGAGAACGCATAAGTGCTTTCCTCACTTTTCTTACACGACCGAATTTTCTGTTGGCATTATGGTGACGCATGTTTTATTTTAGTGTGATTCCGAAATTACCGAGTACACGCTTAATTTCCTGGATTCCTTTTTCTCCTAAACCGCCGACTTCAAGTAAATCATCTTTCTTCTTTCTAGCCAAACCTCCGATTGTTCGGATATTTGCATTAGTTAGAGCATTCAACGTTCGAGTTGAAAAATCAAGAGTTTCGATACGCGTCTTCATGACATCATCATCCTGGTCCTTTTCTCCTTCTTCGTCGTGAGCTCCACCAGAAATAGCTTTGCTTTCGATTTCTGCCTCAGGTTCCTTAAAACCAACAACAGCTTTAAGTTGATAAATCATAACTTCAATTGAATTCTCAAGAGCCTCTCGTGGAGTTAAGGTACCATCGGTCTCAATAAAGATACGTAGACGATTGTAGTCTGTACGATCACCAACGCGCATGTTCTCAACTTCGTAATTAACACGACGAATTGGGGTGAAAATGGCATCTACGGCAATGTTACCTATATCAACCTTATCCTTGTGAATTGCCTCTTTTGGAACATAACCGAGGCCTTTTTCAATAGTCATTTCAATAGTCAAAGATGAACCTTTTCCGACAAGCTCTGCGATGTAAGCATCTTCGCTCAAAACCTCAACCTGACCAGGGGTTGTAATATCTTTTGCTGTAACCACCTTGGGACCTTTGACAGAGAGTTCGACTTTCTGAGGTTCGTCTGTAAGTAACTTAAAGCGAATTTTTTTCAAATTCAAGAGTAGCCCAACAACATCTTCTTTAACTCCGTCAATAACTGAAAATTCATGACTGACACCATCAATCTTGAGTGACGTAATAGCCGCGCCTGGAAGCGAAGATAAAATTATTCGGCGAAGTGAGTTACCAAGCGTGTGTCCGTAGCCAGGGTAAAGACCCTCGATTTCAAAAACAGCACTTGTTCCCTCTTCCGAAATAACTTTCGGCTTTGAAGGTAAAATTATATTTTGGTCAGACATAATATTTCTTTTAAATTTATAATTATTAACGACTATAAAATTCAATAACAGAATTCAAATTGACTGTCATGTCTTTATCTTTCTCCGCTGGTAAATTCTTTATTTCAGACGTTCCTTTCTTTGCGTCAAAGGCAATCCATCCTGGTATTTTATGATCTTCCATTCTCTTTGTGGCCTCAATTATTGGGTTGGTTCCCTTACTTCCTTCGCGAACACCAATAACGTCTCCAATCTTAATTGCTCGTGATGGAATCATTGAGCGCGTGCCATTTACTGTGATATGTCCATGAGAAACCATCTGTCTAGCCATTGTTCTTGATTTTGATAAACCAAGACGAAAAGTAATGTTATCAAGTCTATTTTCTAGGCTCTGATAAAGTCTTTCGGCTGGACTTCCTGCCTTTGTGGACGTTGCCTTCTTCACGTAATTAGAGAACTGCTTTTCACTTACTCCGTAAATATTGCGAACTTTCTGTTTCTCGCGAAGCTGTCGTCCGTATTCAGTAAGGGTTGATTTGTGCTTTCTCTCTGAGTCTAGTTTGCCTGGTGGATAGGGTTTCTTATTAAAAACACACTTAGGCGTAAAACACTTCTCTCCTTTAAGGAAGAGTTTTTCTCCAGCACGGCGACAAACTTTACATTTTTTATCGATTATCATGATATTTATATTCTTCGTGGCTTCTTAGGCTTTGGTCCGTTGTGTGGAACAGGTGTCTTGTCTTTAACACTCTCCAAATCAATTCCTTTAGAAAGAAAAGCTCGAACTGATGATTCTCTTCCAGAACCAACTCCTTTGATTATTACGTTCACTTCTTTCATTCCCACAAGCATTCCTTTTTCTCCCATAAGCTCTCCTACTTTAGCAGCTGCAAAAGGTGTTCCTTTTTTTGCACCCTTAAACCCTAAAGCTCCGGATGATGACCAAAACAAAGCGTTTCCGCTCTTGTCTGCCAAAAGAAGCTTGGTGTTGTTGTATGTTGCTTCAACATACAAAGTACCGGCTGCAACCTTCTTCTTCGGAACCTTGGACAAAGAACGAGACTTCAATCCCTCGTCAGCTCCACTGCCTCCTTTTTTTATAATTCTTTTTTTACCCATGTTATTGATTATGTTTTTTCAGCCTTACGTCTTCCAGAACCCATAGTCTTACGAATATTTCCACGAACGGTTCTAGAATTTGTTTTTGTACGCTGACCACGTGCTGGTAAACGTTTTGCATGACGTGTTCCACGGTACGACTTGATATCCTTCAAGCGCTTAATGTTTCCACTTATCTCACGCTTTAAATCTCCTTCGAGTTTGATAGCTTCAATTTCTTTACGAATCTTACCCTCTTCTTCTGTAGTCAATTCGCTAGCTTTTTTGCCATGAGGAACACCTGCACGATCAAGAATAGCCTGAGCTCTTGCACGTCCGATTCCAAAAAAAACAGTTAGAGCTATCTCTAATCTTTTTTGTTCCGGGACTGTTATACCAAAAATTCTCATGTTTTACGTTAAATTAGAAACTATCCTTGTCGTTGCTTATGGCGTGGGTTTTCGCAAATGATAACAACTAAACCCTTACGGCGTACCATTTTACATTTTGCACACCTCTTTTTTACTGACGACTTTACTTTCATTTTTTTATTAAAAATTTTGCACTAACAAAAACAGAACCCCCATCCCCCTCTCGGGGAGTGCAGTGCTTCAATATACTACAATACCTATAATCTTTTTACAACCCTCCCCTTACCTCCGTACGGATCAAGCTGTACGGAAACTTTATCTCCAACCAAAACCTTTATTCGGTTGAAGCGCATTTTCCCTCCTAAGTAGGCAAGAATTTCAGATCCATCCTTGAGTGTAACCCTAAAAAGGGTGCTAGGTAACGCTTCGGTTACAACCCCTTCTTTGATTAATTCTGGATCTACTTCGTTACTCATTTAGTCCCGAAAATATAACAAAATAATAGTTTTTAGTCAATTTTAAAAGGCCCTCCTTCTTATTTATCGGCACTTTGAGTAATCGTAATTTTCTCAATATCTGCTGGAAGATAGCGGGCCCAAAACGGATTTACTGAAAGAGTAGCTGTCTTAATACCACTGTAATTTGCAAGAAGCGCGTTGAATTCGCTACGTGGTTTCCCGGAAATATCTTTCTTAACTTTATCAAAATCGATAACAGCTTCTACTGTAGTAGTCCCACTTAAACTAAATTCTATGCTTTCCGCTTGAGCAAGCATTTCTGGCAACCCCGCACTTTGAAATACAAGAGTTAAGTTTTCAATATCCTTCAGGGTGGCGGGTCCAGTTTCTTTTAGAGTATAAATAGATTTTTTGAGAACCTCTTTCGCCAAAGCTTCCCTTGGAAGCAAGATTCCAGTATATGTACCTTTTTCCTTAACGATAACCCCGCTGGCGTTCTTAACATCGTCCTTGGTTTCAAAAGTGACATTTCCAGCATCTTTGAATAAAACGAAGGTTGCCGGTATCTGAGAAGAAACTTGCTTTGTCAAAGAATCCTTAATCGCTGTTCTAAGTTCGTTCCTTGCTGCTGTAACTGCCCCTGGGGATGCCGTTTGAACACTGCCGACATATCCACCCTTTATTTCACCTTTTGAACGAGCATAAAATTTTTCATATCGTGGATCTCCTTTAAACCCTGGAATGGAGAAATCGGATAATCCAACATTGTACTGTTCGCCTGGCTTATCAGCAGATACAGTAACCTCAACTGACCCAGGAATAGTTTCTTTATTGACGACACTAAGACCTGGAACAACGACTCCGGTAGTAATGCGATAAATTTTGCCATCGGGTGTCTCGAGGCGTGTATCCTTTATGAGTTTTTGGCTTGCGGTACTGTACGCGTTATAAATTACAACTCGGCCACCAGCTTTTTCGGAAACATCTTTTGTCCCAGTTGGCGCTACGAGCTTGCTTGATTCCTCAGAAAGGGTAACTGTTTCAAAAGGAACAAGAGCCTTAAGATCACCTTTCTTGGCCGTAATTCCAACAGAAATTTGAACTTGCTCAGACTTTGGAACTATCTTTAGGTCGGCTCCGGAAAACAAAACCGATATCATCATATAGATAACAAAAATAGCCACGAGTGGCACAGAGAACCAAGCGGTTTTTTTAATAAAACTTTTTGATTTATTTAAATTAGGAGTAACCGAACTTTCGTGGTGAACATTATGCTCTGGTAGTACGTGTTTAACATCTGGTTTTTTTAAAAGTGGTTTCTTCTCTAATTCTTTTGCCGGGCTTTGTCCGGTGTCTCCTTTTCGCAAGACATCAGAAAGCGGCCTTCTACCGGTATTAGTGTTAGCTGTGTGTGGACTTCTAATCACATCACTTATAATTCTTTTTTCCTTCATGTTTTGATTATATCACTTAGTGGATATCAATCCGAAAGTTTACGACCTTTGTTGTGCATAATGTAAAGAACTCCAATTCCAATAAAGGTGTCTATCTTGTTTTTACCAAAGAGGTGTTTGCCGTGTCTCTCAAACAAGTCCCCCATATCGGTCACAGAAAAAGGAGTGTGTGTCATAACATACTGACTAAAACTCTCTTTCTTGATACCTCCCGTGAGCCACTTTTTCATGTCATCATCAGCAGTTAAGAAAACTTCATCCGGTAGGTAAAAAGTATCTGCTAGTTTAGCTAAAGCTTTTTCAAAAGAAACTACCCATGATTCAACAACTTTCTCTAGAGCACTCTCAATTTTTTTATTTACGTCCTTACTAACCCCTTCTTTATTGGCAATACTAAGAAGAGAGATTATTTCTTCTGCAGGTCTATGCAAGGCTGATGATAGTCTTCGGAATATCGTATTTCTCCCAATTGGAAAAGAAGCAATCTCAAGTAGTGCTCCATTCCAAACAAAGGCAATGTCGGTAACCTCACCGCTAACATCTACAAGTAAAGCATCGTCAAATTTTGGATAAATTTCACGAGCAGCAAAAAAATACGCAAGGGGAAAAGTTCCAAAATTAATTTCAATATCGGGGAAAATGTTACGAACTGCACCACCAAATGAGTCTAAAACTATCTGCGGAGCCACACTCAAATATAGTGGCATTTCAACGGTTTTTACGGTTTTACCAAATGGGTCTTCGACTTCATAGCCGTTGCACTTTAACTGAACGACATGTTGCTCAATCAAGGAAAGGTTATTTTCTGGTTTTGCTTTTTTGGCCTTCTCGTCAATGTATTCATTGCGAAAGGATTCACTCTCGCGAGAAATAAGAGTCTCAAACATCTCCTCGGTAAAAACAAAGGACTCCTTCTTCTTTAGGTTAACCACTCTTGTCTGTGATGCGTACCAAGGTGATGCCAAAATTAAATATGCTTTTTTTATTGGGTATTTTAATTCGCTTTTTACTTTTCTAGCTGCCCCTTCAACAGCCTTAGATGCTGTGTTCATAAACCTATCGAAACGTAAGTGCTCTTGAAATGGTATTGATTCTCTGTAAATCTCTTTTAACTGCGCTTTCCCTTCCCCACTTTTTTCATTAGAAACCTCAGCAACAGCAACCCCAACACTGCCATTGCCAACGTCAAACACGAGGACGAATTCTTTATCACTTTTAGAAAAAAATCCCATAGATCTATTTACGAAATTGTATCACACCATTAGGTTAAAATCGCCTTAATTCTACGCACCCCAGAAGAAACAGCTTCTTCTTTTGAGATTTTAAAATTACCGAGCTCGCTTGTATTGCTTACATGCGGACCACCACAAAACTCAAGACTAAAATCACCTATTTTATATACCCGAACAATGTCGCCGTATTTTTCCTCAAACAATCTAATCGCTCCTCTTTTTTCTGCTTCTTCAAGTGGCACGTCCTCGTAAGACACTGGTAGGCCTTCTGCAATTTTTTGGTTAACAAGATTCTCTACTTTTTGCTTTTCTTCATCTGTCATTTTTTGATTATGAGAAAAATCAAAGCGAAGACGTTCTCCTGTTATATTGCTACCTTTTTGAAATACATGTTCACCAAGAACATCTCTTAGAGCTTTTTGGAGCAAGTGAGTTGCGGTGTGATACTTAACAGCCATTTCTCCATGATCAGCCAACCCACCTTTAAATTTTTGGTCTGACTGAGAACGTGACAAAGCCTTGTGTTTCTCCATCTCTTCCTTAAATCCATCGATATCAACTGTAAGTTCTTTTTCCTTTGCTAATTCAAGAGTTAGTTCAATTGGAAAACCATGCGTAGTAAAAAGAAGAAACGCCTCGTGCCCACTGATAGTGGAGTTTTTTATTTCGTCAAGCGAGGAGCGCCGCGAGCGCGTATTCGTGCTCATGGCGTCCGAGCGATGGCGAAACACAGGTGAATCCTTTGGTTTCTGCTCCGAAGACACCTTTCTTTTTTCAAATTGGCGCATACCAACCTCTAACGTCTTTCTAAACTTTGCCTCTTCGTTTTTAATACCATCTCGAATATGATCAATGTTTTCAATTATTTCTGGGTACGCCTCCTTGTAGGTCAGTGCGACTGAATCTACGATTTTTTGTAACTCATTTGGCTTTATACCAAGCTCGTCAGTATATCTCACTGCACGTCTAACCAACCTTCGCAAAACATATCCTTGCTCAGTATTAGAAGGTAAAATTCCTCCACTCATCATAAAAACTGCACCTTTGATATGGTCCGCAACAATACGGAAATATGAATCAGTTTTTACTTTTCCTCCTTCATATTTCTTACCAGAAAGCTTTTCAATAAAATCAATAATTAGAGAAAACAAATCCGTAGAAAAGATATCAGCACTATCCATGCTCGCTGCGGTAATTCTCTCCAAACCACCACCAAAATCCACGTTTTTTTGAGGAAGCGAAGAAAAACTTCCATCGTCCATTTTAAGATATTCCATAAAAACCGAGTTACCGATTTCCATAAAACGCCCACAATCGCAATTTGGATGACAATTTTCTCCAAATTTTTTGTCGTGGGGTGTCCCGAAGTCGTAAAATACTTCAGAATCTGGACCACCTGGCTCACCTGTTGGCATATTTTCAGGTACACCAGAACGACTCCACCAGTTTTTCCTGGAGTTATAGTAAAAAATCCTACCACTCTGCATTCCAACTTTTCCTCCATTCTCTTCGCTTCCAATTAATACATCATTAGCTATAACACCAACACTTTTAAAAAGTTCTTTCCAGATTTCCACCGATTCATCGTCGCGAGGAATTCCATACTTCTCTTCGCCTGCAAAAACAGTTACGTATAATTTTTCTGGCTGGAGTTTTGCTACTTCTGTAAGAAAATTAAAAAACCAACCAAGTTGTTCTTTTTTGAAATAATCTCCTAAAGACCAGTTTCCCAACATTTCAAAACAAGTAGTGTGGCGATTGTCACCAACTTCTTCAATATCCTCCGCGCGAAAACACTTTTGTGAATTGACCAAGCGCACGCCCCTTGGGTGTGGAGAACCCAAAAGATACGGAATTAACGGTTGCATTCCAGAACTTGTAAAAAGTGTCGTTGGGTCGTTCTCAGGGATAATCGGTGCAGACGGAATAACTGCATGTTTTCGCGAGCCAAAATATTCCAAATAGTTCTTTCTAATTTCGTTTCCGTTCATAGTCCCCTATTGTAATACAATAAAGGCGAGCTCTCAATTAAATAAATTCTGTTTAAAACTCAAAAAAGTTAACCCTACAGTCCGCCCTGCACCTAGCAGGGCTCTCTCCCTTTGAAGCCTGGCACTTGCCATCACCACAAGAGCTGTTTGAACCACAGAAGGTGTCAGCACCGCCATATTCACCAGCACAAGTCCAAGACCAAGAGAGTGCTGGGTTGTTTTCAGGAAGAGTATCAATACCTACAGGTAATACAGTTGGTCCAGGTAATCCTAGTGTGTTACAGAGATTGGATGTTGGTTTCTTTTGAGATGAGACACCGTTAGCAGAACCGCAGACTCCTGCAACTTGATTATGGGCAATTACCTGTATGGTTCGTGAAGGACAATTCGTTGACCATGACCCAGCATTGTCTTGAGCTCTGAAATAGACAGTGTATGTGCCAACAGAAAATGATCTAACGAAGTTTGCTAAAGAGCTAAGAATTGTTCCGGTGGAGCAATTACTGGTACGCCATTCGTAAGCTACAACTGTACCGTCATCTGTAGCTGTACCGGTGAACTGTTGTATCTGGTCATCATATATTGTGATGTTGACTGCTGGACTTATGATTGATGCAGTTGGTGGGGTTGATGGGATACAAGAACTAGTACTGCTCTGCCAAATGAATCCAGGTGAGGTACAGGTGGAGCAACTCACTGGATTGTTTGCGCCATTGTTACAATTTCCATTGGTACAACCACCATTACTACATACAGTACAAATACTTCCATTCCAACCAAGTGGAGTAGAGCAGGTGTTACAGGTTGGATAGTTGTTGGCACCATTTGAACATGTTGGTGTAATAGTAAACGCACTAAACGGAGACCAACCGCTGGATAGGCCAGTAGAGCTGTTGGTGGCATAACCAGAAATGGTGTTGCTATTTATCGGAGAAGTGAAATTTGTGTTGAAGGTAACAACATATGAGACAGTGCGGGTGTTCCCTGATACCGAAGTACTGCAAGATATGAGGTTGATGTATTGTGGTCCATAGCCGTTGTAAATTGCCCCTAAGCCACCACCAGAACATGCTATTGGTGGTGTTTTGTATGCGCCGCCAAAGTGGGTGAATCCAACCGATGACCATCCAAGATATCCACGATAAGTACCAGCATTTACCCCCTGGTAATTTATTAAAGCGAGTTCATCGGTAATAGCGCTACCACCAGTGGCATCTGTCGCGGTTGAGGTTATTGTGTATTGGTTAACGGCGTTGGTGACCACAACACCGTTACTGATAGTGACGTTGTTGATGGAAGGTGGAGCAGAGCTTACTGTGAACGCGGCATACGCCCAACCAGAGCCGACCCAGGAGGAGTTGTAGCAATACGTCGCTCCATAGTGTGTTCCAGGGTCGGTCAAACCACCTGTGTTCCAAGTACCAGAGGTGAGGTATCCACTCTGTAGCTCAACCCAAGTACCAACGCTATTTATTCTGTAGACATGACAATAATAGGCATTTGTCGAAGAAAGGGTGACGTTCGTGCTAGCACCGTATGATACTGATATTGGTGAGACAGATACGGAAGCGGTGGGAGGATTATTTACCGTAAAATTTGTTGTTGACCAGCCGGAGCCGACCCATTCAGAGTTGTAACAATAAGCGGAAATACTATGGGTTCCTGGAGAAGTGAAGGAACCAGCGTAATAAGTACCAGATGTTGTATAACCGGCAACTAAGTATGTTGACCAGTCTAATAGAAGGTAGCAATAATAGGCGTTTGTAGAAGAAAGAGTGAATCCAGGATTGGCATTATAGGGAACGGGATTTGGAGAAACTGAAGCGGATGCGGTGGGAGGGTTTACGGTCCAGTAAATAATGACATATCCTGGTGCTCCGTTTCCTGCGTAAGTGGGACTGTAATCACAAGTAGCAGGGACAAAAGGAGCTGCTGACCAAACACCTCCACCTCCACCTCCATAATAAACACCTGGTTGTGGGTTTACTGCAGGGGTCCCACCAGTCCATGCGCCACACTCGCACGACGTCTCATTACAATTATAATAATAAGTACAAGTGCCGGCGGTGCCCGTTGAGCCCCCGGCGCCACCAGCACCTCCAGCGCCACTGTAACCTCCGGCGCCACCGCTACTTGCCCACCTACTTGGTGGCCACGAGCCATACGAACCATAAGCTACATTGCCCCAACCACCGGCTCCAGGAGCACCGCCTGTTTGCCCACCACCACCGCCATAGGCAATTATTCCACCAATATATGAGTAACCACCGTCTCCACCGGGACTAGATGCCCCACCTTCACAATGAGGAGCTCCTCCATGATAACCACCAGCACCAACGGTAACACCATATGCACCACCAGGACTTACTGCAATTGTTCCACTGCTATAACCCCCACCCCCCCCGCCAGCTCCAGCACCCTCGTTAGTACCACCAGCTCCGGCACCACCGCCACCGGCAACATACACAGTTAGAGCTGTCACACCACTTGGAACAAAGAATGTACCACTACTAGTAAAAGTCTGACTTCCTCCCGCCAACGAAGAACTAGGAACTATTAAAAATATTAATAGTAGTAAAACAAAAATTACTTTATAGATATAACTACTGATATCTAACTCATAATTTCTTTTAATTAGTTGATTCATTTTTAGAGTTAATAGTTATCATTATTCGGATTAACTTATCTTGACGATGTAGCCATTCTGGTTGGTTGAACGTTTATCTCCTTAGCTGTAAACGAAGTGAGCTTTTTAATATTTATTGTTGAGAAAACAACAATGGTGTCTCCAGCTTTAATATCATTAATACCAATCTTAACGCGAGTAAATGGTTCTGGTGGCATTACAGGAGTATTTGTGTTTTGAGATTCTTTCTGTTTCTTGGCAAAATCTTCCAATTCTTTTTGAAAAACTAAGGTGTCTTTCCCAACAAATCGCTCTATTGTGGTTGCTTGATCAACGATAACAACAAGGGATTCTGACTTAACACCAGAAGTAGTGTTCTCTGGTATTTTCTTTGCATTATTAAGAGTAATTTCTTGTCCGGATATTTTTTCTACAACACCAACCGCCATATGTTGCTCTAATTGTTCAAGCCCCAAATTTTGTGTTTGGGATTTGTTTTTTATTTTTGAACCATTTATATAAATAAAAAAATTAGTAAAGATGACAACGACTGCAATGACAGCAACCGCACTAATTATTTTTTTATGTTCAATCATTTTCATTAAATTTACTTAGACTAATTATAGTACAACGAGTATTGCTCCAGCAACTATTAAACACGTACCGATTAGTGCTTTAACCCCTAAGCTTTCCCCTAAGAAGAGGGCGGCAAAGACGATAACAAAAACAATACTTAAGCGGTCAATGGACGCAACACTTGAAGCCTTCCCTTCCTTTAATGCGGAAAAATAAAAAATCCAAGAGAGCGCTCCCGCCGCCGCAGAAAGAATAATAAATAACCAATCACGCCCAGTAAAACTAGCGATAGAAAATCCAACAAATTTCTTCAGAGAAAAACTAGTCACCAAAAGAATCCCAGCCATAATTACAGCACGGACAGTTGTGGCCAATGTTGTATCAACCCCCTTGAGCCCCAACTTACCAAAAACCGCTACAAGGGCGGCGAATATTGCGGAGAAAAGTGCGTACCAAAACCACATGTTAACGCTCCTCTGGGACGTCTATGCCTTTGTATGCTGTGAATAGTTTTTCTTCTACGTACCAGAGGATTGTGAAAATAGAAAGCGTAAAGATTGTTGTAAAAAAAGCAGCTATGTAATAA
This sequence comes from Candidatus Paceibacterota bacterium, assembly GCA_041661305.1. Lineage (NCBI taxonomy): Bacteria > Bacillati > Minisyncoccota > Minisyncoccota bacterium. The sequence continues at coordinate 185,326 of JBAZUR010000001.1, read as the reverse complement.
CCAAAGCCGACAGCCATTCCGATTGCAGAAACAACCCATAGGCCGGCGGCGGTAGTAAGACCAGTGAGCTTTGAATCCTTAAAGATAATCATTCCAGCACCCAAAAAGCCGACACCAACAACAATATTTGAGGCAATGTGAAGCGGATTAATTTGTACGTTTGTGTGAGCGTATTGCTTCACCGCATACTCTGAAACCACAATGAATAAAGCCGAACCCATTGAAACAAGTGCGTATGTTCTTATTCCAGCACTTTTTTTTGCGAAAACACGCTCCAATCCAAGTATTGCCCCGAGGGCCATTGCTAGAAAAAGGCGAGTAAAAACTTCTGTATTTTCTGGTGTGACTAAAATAAGCAAATCGGAAATCATAAATTTAATGTAAATTAACTTATAAGCAGTATATCAAAAGATACACCTTAAAACATTAAAGATATACACACATGAATTATTAAAATTAAATTCCCTCATTTTTGGAGGCTCAACCTCCAAAAATGAGGGAATTTAAAATCAAATCTTAAATCTATTGACTGAAAAGAAGAAGTATTAACTATTTTCAGTAATTATTCCCCCGCCTACACAAGTATTTTTTTTATACAAAACAAGGGACTGCCCAACGGAAGCCAGCTTCTGTGTAGTAAATTTTACTTCTGCTGTTTTTTTCCTTACATCAATTTTTACCAAAACGCATGGTAGTAATTTTTCTCTATATCGAGTTCGTGCATTAAATTTATCTCCCTCTTTAATACCGCCAACTAGCAGGTTGATGTCTTTCAGTTTAACCGAATCAGAAGTGTTTTCAGATTTTTGGGGATGCGGAGATATTGTTATAGTATTTTTTTTAATATCACGACCAACAACATACTGGGGCAATGCGCTGTGTCCTTGCTCTCCCTTTGTTACGGTAAATCCACGCCTCTCCCCCTCTGTGAGAAAAACTGCGCCTTCGTGATGACCAATCACTTCCCCTTTTTCATTTAAGAGCTTCCCTTTTTTTGTTTTTATGTAGTGTTTCAAAAAATCTTTTATGTCTAACTTACCAACAAAACACAAACCCTGACTATCCCGTTTATCCCAAGTCACTAAGTCAAATTTTTTTGCAAAAGTGCGCACCATTGATTTCCTGTAACCACCTACTGGAAATAATATTTTGGGTAACAATTCCTGCTTAATTGTCCAAAGAAAATATGATTGATCCTTCTCGTTATCGATACCAGCTAGTAAACTATATTTCACTACTTTACTTGAGCTCTTTTTTTCAATTTGTGCGTAGTGCCCCGTCGCAATAAAGTCGGCGCCATTTTTAAGAGCAAAGCTTAAAAAAGCACCAAATTTAACATACTTATTGCACATAATATCTGGGTTGGGGGTTCTGCCAGCTTCATATTCCGAAATCATGTAGTCAATTACCTCTTTTTTATATTCTTTTTCCAAGTCCAAAGTTAAAAAAGGAATGCTCAACTTCGCTGCCACGCGCATTGCGTCACGCCTATCCTCCTTCCATGTACATGCAAAAAAATCGGGTTGCCAAACCTTTATAAATACACCGACTACGTCGTATCCTTCTTTTTTGAGCAAAGCGGCTGAGACAGAAGAATCAACTCCCCCCGAGAGACCGACAAATACTTTTCCTTTCTTCATAAGGCTATCCTACCAGAGAAAAACAGCTGGTAAAGTTTTAATATTTACCCATAAAATACACGTATAATTTTCTGCTGAAAATTTACTATGCTCGTGCCGACGCACTCCGCAATGTATTTTATCGGTAAATAACAGAGTTATAAGATAAAACAAAAGATGCTACATATTTATGAGCTTTTGAAAAATCTCATATGTGGCTCGAGCATCAGAAAGTGCTGAATGTGCTCGTTTATTCTCAATCTCCAAATACTCACAAAGCGCTCGTAGTGAAAATTTCTCGACACCTTTGTAATTATGTAATTTGGCATAAGCAATAGAAATGGTGTCGAGCTTGTGATAATGCATTGGATTTTGCACACCAGTCTCTTCAAATGCTTTTTCCAAAAAAGCAAAATCAAAAGCAACATTGTGTCCAACCATAATTGCGTTCTTAACCTTTGTCGCCATATCTTCTATGGCCTCTTTTAAACTAACTGCAGAAACCCAGTCCTTTTCATCATAGCCGTTGATACTAAGACCCACTGGGTCTGCCGTCTCAATATGTGTCGGTTTTACTTTGTACTCAAACTCATCAACGTATTTTAAAGTGAGTACCCCATCTTCAGAAAACTTTTGTTCCGCCAAGACACACCCTATTTCAATAATCTCGTGACTGTTGGTCAAAAGTCCAGTAGTTTCCAAATCTATAAATGCGAGTACTTGATTTTTCATTATTGTATTACTTATCGTTTACTATTTTTTAAAGGTATAGCTGTATATTTTTTTTATGCTCCTCAAAATCTTTACCATAATAAACAGTACCATTTTTATCAGAAAGGTAGAAAAGATAAGGTGATTCCTTTGGGTAAAGAGCAGCGTCCAATGAATCCAATCCAGGATTTGAAATTGGACCAACTGGCAACCCTCGATTCTGGTAGGTATTGTATGGTGACGGAGCTCGTAAATCTGCTTTCGTTAATTCATAAGTATTCCTCCCTACCGAGTATATAAATGGCGCATCAACCTGAAGAGCCATTCCAATACTAATTCTTTTCCACAAAATTCCAGAGATCATCCTTCGGTCTTCTTCTTTTCTAGCTTCCTCTTCTATTATAGAAGCCATAATCACAATATCCCTAAAATCTTTACCAAGCTTTTCTGCAGAACGTTTTAAAACAACAGTCTTAACCTTAAAGTTCTCATCTAGTGCTTTTACAACACTTACTGTTTTTGTGTTTGTGTAAAACATGTATGTGTCAGGAAAAAGAAACCCCTCCTTCCCTTCTGTCAAAATAGCGAACTCCTCGCTATTAAATTTTGGGAGTCGTCTTTTAGCAATTAGTGACATTTCTTCTATTGTTGAACCTTCTGGAAATGTTAGTTTTACCGCTTCAAAACCAAAGTCACCGTGAATAATTCGTAAAGCCAAAGTAATGGCGCTTATTGGCTTCGCGAAAAAATATTCACCCGAACGAACTCCGTATTCCCCATCAAGAATAAAAACTAACGCTTTAAAGATAGTCTCGGATTTTACTATGTGTTTCTCTTTCAAAAATTGCGCGGTATCTGAAAGCGTCAAACCCTCACTAATTTCAATAGAATTTTGTGCTGGGAAATTATATGGTGGCAAAACAAAGGTTCCAAAAAAAACTATTCCCGTAAAGACGGTGACTGCGAGCCATCTCCGCCACCCATGAAGTGGCCAAATCAAAGAAACACATTTTTTAAAAAACTCCATATTTAGGTTTTAAACCGGTAGGTTTGCGGGTGGCTCAGAGCGCTTCGAATCAACACGTGTTAATGTCGGAGTTTCCGCAATTCCACTTGGAAAATGGAAAATTGTTGCCAATTCCTCAATGTTCAAAACAAATGGTTTGTGCTCATATGGTGCATAGAAATATGACCTGAGTCGGTAGGCGTCGAATAGCCCCTTGAGGATTGATTTCTTCCTGATATCCATAAAATCATCCCATGGATAATCAAGCACAGTGAGGCCCCACCCAGGCTTAAAACCATTTAAGTTGTGTGATGAATACTGCTTGAACGTACTTAGAAGAGCTGTAATATTTGAAGGGTTAAACTTACCCTCTTCCGCAAAATATAGCCCCCTAATACCAACTTCAAAAGCTGGTTTCGAAATGCTTCTCTCAATTGCATTAATCACGTCTGTCTCCCCTTTTGTTAATCTTGTTGTTACCGCCTTGTCAGAATCTTTATCATCACGATGCATTAACTTTTTTATTATTTCCTTGCCCTCAGCTTTCCAACCGTCACCTCTTGTTGCGCGAACAAGAATTTGAATCCAAACCTGTTCTCCTTTTTGAAGTGAGCCCAAAAACTCAAGAGTTGGCGCCATTGTTTCAATTCGTTGTTTTTCATCAACATATCCCTTGTCCATTCCATAGTCGACGTAAGTTTTTATTGGATATGGATCCTCTTTGGTCAAGGCAAATTCACTACCCCAAAGTGATATAGCGCTTTCGTTGCTCCATGGCATATTCTCTGTATAGTCTGCCGACTCACTAATAATGGCTTCTGGATATTGAGAGTACACATGGGCTTCGATAATATTCTTATATTTTGAAAGAGCCCTGATGTATACACGAATCGTTCCTTCAATTGAAACCAATTCAAATGAAAACCAGTCCGGAACACGCCCTTTCCAATATTGGTCCCATTTATTCCCCCCACTTGGTTGCTGAAGTCCATTTAAAACAAGTTCCATTGCCATTGGCGTTTTAAATACTTCCTTCGGGAGTTTAACCTCAAGAAGTGTCCATTTCATTCTTGATACCCAATCAGCGCGAACATAAGAAAGCCATACTTTCCAGAAAATGAAAACTAATACTACAGGCAACCAAAAAGAAGCCGTGTCGTTAATGATTCTAAAAATAATTCCTAGTATATATAGAAGGTAATCTGCCATCTCTTATATCTTATCGCGAAATTAAATTAAGTGGTAGTAAAAAAGCGGACCATCACTAGTCCGCTTTTTTAAAAATCATTTTTTGATTAAACGGCTACGTACAAACCACTCTTATTTTTCTTAAAATTGTTAGTGTTTTGGAGATTAACTAACACAGTGTTTTCCTTCACATACCTCTCCTTCATCACACGCCTTAAGATATCTTCACGACTCATTGGTCCTTCTTTTTTTAAAAGCTCTTTTATAACGTCACGAACAACACCTTTATTGTAGCCCCACTCAGAAAGGGCGTATAAACCACGCCCTACCAAAACGAAACGCTTGTCTTTGATGAGTTCATTGTGGCAAGTGGCAACGTGAGCCTTCTTTTTAAACGAAGTTGTGATTGCTTTTGCAACCTCAGAAAAATGCATTGGGGAACCGTGTCTACGCAAAACTAGGTAGGCATAGTCTCTCATACCACGAGCACGAATATTAGAAGAGGAAGCACGTCCCCATTCACCAAATGGATTGCGGTCAATTAACTTAGAAAGTTTCAACCAACGCTTCAAAATTTCTTCATCGCGATATTTTTCAGAAACATCTTTAAGGTGTCCCAAAAAACGTGTGACTAGTTCCCCCTCGGGGACTATTTCTTCATCGCTCAATCCTTCGTAAAGTTTTTTTAGTGAACTATGAACTTTTTCCGAAACCTCCGAATCAACGGTCCATCGATGCTTAAAATGACCGTCTTCTTTTGCTCGAACGAAGGCATCACCCAAGACTAGGAAAAAATTGATATGGTTCTGTGTGGCTCGGTCGTCAGAAAAATGAGCGAGTAGTTCTTCTTCTGAAACAACTGCACCAAGAGCTTGTACCGCAGAAAAGAGGTTTTCAAAGGCTTCTTTTTCCTTCTCAAAAACCTCTGATTTTTTAATTGATTGAAGAGAAAAATTTTCAATCTGACGAACACGCTCACGAGTAATGCCATACTTTTTACCAATTGCATCTAGTGTTTTCGCTTCACTTGATTCACCTAAACCAAAGCGATTAACAATGACATCAAAATTACGCTCAGGAAGAACGGCTAATAGCTTCTTAACAACTTGTTTTGGTTTAAAATTAATCTGTGGCATTGTGATATTTAAATTAGAAATGACCTCCGAGTCATTTGTGTGTTCTAATTTCTATCATTTAATACAAAAAAGGTCAAGGGCTTCATTATTACTCTGTAACAATACTAAACAAACGGCCTTTTATGTAAATTGTCTTCTTTATTTTTTTATCCGAAATCCATGTTTTTACACGAGGAGAGTCCATAACTTCTTTTGCAACACCTTCTTCGGAGACATCGTTATTAAACGAGAGCGTATCCCGCAATTTCCCGTTTACTTGTACCGCAACCACGACAGTACCACCAACTAATTTAGACTCTTCGTATACTGGCCAAGAACTTTTATTGATTGAATTTTCGTTGCCCAAAATAGCCCACAACTCCTCAGAAAAATGTGGCGCAAATGGAGCCAAGAGTAAAACTAATGACTCAAATGATTTGCGGGAAATGTACTCTTCCGCCTCAAGGGCACTTGTTAAAATCATCATCTGGCTTATTGCTGTATTAAACTTAAAACCCTCAATGTCTTCTCCAACTTTTTTTATTGTTTGATTAATGACAACTTCTGTCTTATCGCTTTCTTTAACGTCTGAAATTTTTTCTTGTAGTTTCCATACTCGTTCCAAAAATCTTCTTGGACCAATTATTGATTTAGTCTCCCAGATACTAGCTTGTCCAAAAGGACCCATAAACATTTCATAAATTCTAAGAGTATCGGCTCCATATAATTCAACTATTTCGTCTGGGTTAACAATATTTCCCAAACGTTTGGACATTTTTACGCCACCACCAGCCAAAATAAGACCAACACCCTCAAGACGCATGAATGGTTCTTTGCTCGACACCATTCCTAAATCATATAAAAATTTATGCCAAAACCGTGCGTATATAAGATGTCTCGTTGCGTGCTCCGCTCCACCAACATACAAATCAACTGGCATCCACTCTTTTTCGCTTTTTGCGTCAACAAAAGCTTCATTATTATTTGGATCAATAAAACGCAAGTAATACCAAGATGACCCAGCCCACTGTGGCATCGTGTTTGTTTCCCTTTTTCCAGCACCGCCACATTTAGGACATTCTGTATTTACCCATTCTGAAATCTCCGCGAGTGGAGACTCGCCCGTACCTGTTGGTTCATATGACTTAACATCTGGTAAAACTACCGGTAAGTCTTTTTCTGGCACCGGAACAACCCCGCATTTTTCACAGTGGATTATTGGAATTGGCTCACCCCAATATCGCTGGCGAGAAAAAACCCAATCGCGGAGCTTATAGGTCGTTTTTATTTTTCCACCGACAAATTCTGTAATTTTTATTTTTGCTTCCTCACTATCTATACCGCTAAAATCTTTTGACTCGGTTAGAATTCCACTTCCTGTATATACTTTGTTTTGTATAAATTTTTGAAATACATATCTATGTAGTGCGTCCGTCACGTTTTTCTCTGCTTCTGACTCAGTTATCCATTCAACTTTAAATTTACCTTTCTCTGATTCATCATGAGACAAAGCTTCTTGTTTATTTCCAACAAGCTCAAAATACAAACCAATCGCATCGATATTCCTTGCCACCCCTTTCGAGTGTGCAAAATAATGATGGTGAATTACCTCCGAAGTGCCGATTAAACGAACTTCACTATATCCAGTTTCTTCTTTTGTCTCCCTAATGGCAGCACTCTCTATGTCTTCCCCTTCCTCTATACCTCCGCCAACAAACAATTGACCCCCGTATTTCTCTCCCCAATTAAGAGACAAAATTTTCCCATTCTTAGGATCTCTCACAAGCGCAACTATACTTTCTCTTTTCTCTTCGTTTTGTTGAACCTCTCCCGTAACTGGCTCAATCACAGTTCTAATAGGTAAGTTAAATTTCTTTGCAAAATCAAAATCACGCTCATCGTGCGCAGGCACAGCCATAATTGCTCCCGTCCCATAATGAGCGAGTACGTAGTCGGCTATAAATATTGGCAACTTTTCTTCATTTGCAGGGTTAATAGCCCAAACACCATCTAGTTTTACGCCGGTTTTTTCTTTCCCTAGAGATGTTCGCTCTATTTCTGTCTTCTTACTCGTTATTTCTTGATATTGAGCAACTTCATCCCAATTTTTGATATTGGGCCTAAGCTCAGAAATTAATTTATGTTCAGGCGACAAAACAACATATGTTGCTCCGAAAAGCGTATCTGCCCGCGTTGTGAAAATAGTAAATTTTTTATCTACACCATCTATTTTAAAATCTATCTCCGATCCTTCGCTTCTTCCTATCCAATTTCTTTCAGCCTCTTTAAATGATTCTGGCCAATCTTTCAAAATCTCTAAATCGTCAACAAGGCGATCTGCGTATTCCGTGATTTTAAGAACCCATTGTCGCATTGGCTTCTTTTCCGCAACAGTCCCGCAAATTTCACAAGCGTTACCCTCCAAGTCTTCGTTGGATAAACCAGTCTGGCATGTTGGACACCAAACTATCGGCTGATAAGCTTCGTAAGCCAAACCTTTTTCATACATTTTAAGAAACATCCATTGTGTCCATTTATAAAATTTTGGATCAGTGGTGTCTATTTCCCTATCCCAATCATACGAAAGGCCGATAGCCTTCATTTGTCGCTTAAAATTCGCGACATTATTATCAACAGAAACTCGAGGGTGAACTTTATTTTTTATCGCAAACCGTTCCGCCGGCAAACCAAAAGCATCCCATCCCGTTGGGTGAAGTACACGAAAACCGTTTAAGCGTTTATAGCGTGCGTAAACATCGCTTGCTGTATAAACCTTAACGTGTCCGGTGTGCAAGCCTTCACCAGATGGATATGGAAACATATCAAGAACATACGATTTTGGTTTACTTAAATCATCGCTAGTCGCAAAAGTATTTTCTTCCTCCCAAATTTTTTGCCATTTCTTTTCTATTTTCTTGTGGTCGTATTGTTCCATAAGTTTGACTTGTAGCTCTCATCATAATGTTCGCAAACACCCTTGTAAAGCATAGCTTTTTGTACTTTTCGTTTTGATGAGTATAATGCGCCGATGAAAAGGTTCAGACATCTATTAGAAAAATATTCGATGAAAATTACCGGTGGAATCGGCTCGGTCCCATCGCTTGTTGTTCATACCTTATTTTTTGTTGGAATTTTTGTGCTAGCTATTTTTGGAGTAGCTCTTGATAAGATAATGCTCATTCTAACAACAATAGTTTCTCTTGAGGCTATATACCTATCAATTTTCATTCAACTGACGATAAACCGCACCACTGCCCAACTACATGCAGTTGAAAAAGACATCGAAGAAATTTCCGAGGACATTGAAGAAATCCAGGAGGATGTTGAGGAAATTCAAGAAGACGTTGAAGACATTCAGGAGGATGTTGAGGATATTCAAGAAGATGAAACAGAGGAAGAGAAAAAAGACCGCGAAGATAAAAAACTACTCACAAACATAGAGAATCAACTCATGACTATCGTCCGCGAAATAGAAGAACTAAAAAAGAAATAATTTCAAATAAAGCGAGAGTGTTTGGTCATCTATAATTACGCATAGCGTAATTATAGATGGTGCCATTTTAAAAATATTTAAATTCTAAATTCAATCACGTCACCATCTTTGACCACATATTCTTTTCCTTCAATGCGAACAAGACCTTTTGCTCGCGCTTCAGCGTATGAACCAGACGATAACAGATCATCGCAGTACACGACTTCCGCTCGAATAAACTTATCCTTAAAGTCGTTATGAATAGCAGTCCCAGCTTCTGGGGCAGAAGAATTAACTGGAATTGTCCAAGCTCTTGTCTCGTCTTCCCCTGTTGTAAAATAAGTAATGAGACCGAGCATTTCGTAGCCAGCGCGAATCAGATCCTTAATACCGTCATCATTCCCAGCGTTTAATTCCTTGCGAAATGTTTCTTTTTCTTCACCTTCAAAGGTTTTTAACTCATCTTCAATTTTTGCATCAACAATAACAAAGCTACGGTTCCCGTCTTTCAAAAATTTCATAAGCGCAACATATCTCTCGTCGCTTGGTGATTCATCAAGATTTTTTCCACCAGCTTTTTTGTTCAATACATAAAGAAATTGTTTTGCTGTAATAAGATGCATTGTTTTTAACACAATTTTTTCCTCTGGAGAAAGCGAAACATCTGATGCAAGCTTCCCTTCCAAAAGGGCTACTTTTATTTTTTCCAAAATTCCCTTTTCAAAAATTGCTATTTTATCTCCTTTTTTAACGTCACGTTCAATATTTATTAATCGTTTAGAAATAGTGTCCAAGTCCGCAAGAGCAAGCTCAGCGTTTATTGTCTCAATGTCGCGGAGAGGATTTATCCCCCCATCAACATGGATAACCTTATCGTCTTCAAAAATACGAACAACTTCAGCAATTGCATTCGTTTCTCTAATGTGCGAAAGAAATTTATTTCCCAGTCCCTCACCAGCCGCTGCGCCTTTCACGAGCCCTGCAATGTCAACAAACTGCACCACGGCCGGTATTGTTTTTACGGAATGAGATAATGTCGAAAGTTTTTCCAATCGTTCGTCTGGCACGGAAACAATTCCAATTGCTGGGTCAATCGTACAAAATGGATAATTTTCCGCAGGAACAGAGTTTTTAGTAAGCGCATTAAAAAGCGTCGACTTGCCGACGTTTGGGAGGCCAACAATTCCAATCGATAAATTCATGATAGAAACTTAACACAGATAACTAAAAGCTCACAACACAAAGTGGCTATTAAAAACTAAGCAACCTTTTGTCCGTGCTTTTCTAGCTTTTCGAGCCAATCAACACGCTCATCGTCTGACATCATTTTGATTGCGCCAATTTTTGTAACTGAAACAGGACTAAAACCAATAAAGCCAAGAATGTCTCTTTTAATTTCGTTAGCATTGTCGCCAAACATAACGCGAGCGATAAGTGGTGGTGAGTCCATTGTTATATAGACATGAGCGCTACGATTAGTAAGTAGCTTATCCCACATATATCCGTTTTTATGAAAACGAAAAGCAAAACCAGGCAATATCATTCTATCGAACATACCCTTAAGTAACGCTGGCATTGTCCCCCACCAGTTTGGATAAACAATAACCAAATGGTCCGCCCACTTAATGTCTTCTTGTAATTTTATTAAATCAGGTTCAAGTGGCTGAATAACTTTGTATCCAAAATGTAATATTGGATCAAACTGCAAATCACCGATTGCGACTATTCGCACTTCATGTCCAGATTCCTTTGCCCCTTTTTCATAACGGCGAGCAAGCTCACCGCAATAGGTACTCTTGTCGGGATGACCAATTATTATTGTTATTTTTTTATTTTTATCCATCTATTGTGAAATTAATGAGGATAATTCGTCCTTGTATCGAACAGCAACGTCTTTTGCTGCCGACATATAATCTTTTCCACTTTTCACCTCCTCCTCTACTTCCTTCATTATCTTAGTAATAAGCTCTGGGTTGTCACTCGCCACTTTAGTAATCTTATCCTGCATCTCTTGTGGAACATCTTTTAAATGCTTCTCCAACAATTTTTTCATTAAGAATTCTTTCATATCAAATTTTGATAATTATAACACAAGATAAAGCTAACTAAGACGCAGAAATAGTTTCTTCTTGTTTTTTCTCTCTTAGCTTAACCAAAGCATAAACAAGAATTAACAATGAATAGTTTAGAACCATAAACCACGGCACTCCCCACGAAAACCCGTCGATTTTAAAATCAGAAATTGGCCAAAGAAACGGTGTTGGGAAAAATTGATAGCTGTGTGTCGGAATATCAAAAAGAATATGTAAAAACCAGCCGACCATTTCCCACTGCACCCTTTTTGTGAATAAATAAAAAAATCCAAAAACTATCCCAAACACAAAGAAACTATGGCCGATGTTGTATAGATTATTTACAAGTGAGCCAAAAGGAAGCAACCCCTCTGACGGCTCAACATGGGGACCTGGTGGTGGCCAAGAACCAAGTGGCATATCGCCAAAAGTTATACTCCACAAGAGGTAAGCTATTGGAACAGTGAAAGCAAGAAGGTCAGGAAAAGCTCCCCACAAAAATGCTTTGATTGTACTTATTCTGCGATTTTTCTTTACTAGAAATCGTCCACCAAGACCACCCCATAATCCATGAGCTAAAGTATCCATCCCGTTAGAGGTAGGAAGCGCCTAATCTGTTTTTTAAATAGCGCTTACCCATACCAGTTTTTAAATATTTTTCTCGTGCCATAGCATGACCTTTACTAAGGCAGGCTTCGTAATAAATAACAATAAACGGTCCGCGATTTTTTGTATAAACTGACTCTCCTTTATTATGTTGGGAGAGGCGCTTCCGTAAATCATTCGTACATCCAGTATAACACTTCCCGTCCTTTTCACTTTTCAACACATAGGTGTAGAACATAACTTTAGTACCTCTAACGGGATCCATTATTTATTTATTTTCATTACGTAATTCTTTACTCTTTACTGAATTGTACCGATTGCATCACTAATTTTTTTAGTAAGACCCTCAATTTCCTCTCTTAGGGCTAAGTTATGTCCCTCTTTTACAACTACAGATAAATATCCTCCAAGTTGATTTTTAATACCTATAAGTTGTTTCTCTAGAACATCAACGCTTGGAGAAGTAGAGCCTTCGCTTTCGCGTAGCATCTCAAGACTACCGACAAGGTTGTTTATAGCCTCAACACGATCGTAAACATCTTCCTCAATTTGCTCAATACTAAGTCCACCTCCAAATTTTTCAGATAGTGGTTTTGTTATATCTTCATCTGTAATCGAAATCTCTTTTCGCTGTGATGGATCAAATGGGTCAAATTCTCCAAATTTCATATAATTTAAATATAATTATTTATAATAGTTACTAAAACCAGCAATTCAGGCTTAAATTTTTTACCGTCTACGCATTTTCCGTAGACGGTAAAGATTTCCTCGCAATCATCATCAGACCAAGTAGATGCGGTCTCGCGAAGGTGCTTGGGGCACTTCCGCCTCATCGGCGGTACCACTCTCTTCCTCCACTGGCACATACAGGAGGTTAGCATAAAACATCATTGGGCCGTGCACAAAAGATGCGACCCAAAAAGCAATCATATTCCCAGCAAATTCACTTAACTGTCTGTTCATGATTTTTCTCCTAAGGACAACCTCCATTAAGCATACTCCATCATCAAAATTGGTCAAACCAAAAATTACATTATCGCCATCAAACATATGCGACATAGCTCAACTACTTCAAAATGGGCTGAAATTAACCTATACTAAAGACATATGAAGATTAAATCTGAAAAAATCAGAAAAACTAACAAAAAACAGCCTAGAAAAACAAAGTCTCTTGATAAAAAGTATCTTGCCTTTATTTTTTTAGTGGGAGTATTTTTTATTACAATTATTGCTCTATACCTGCTTGGCAAAAGTAATTCTCTGGCGCCAGATCAAAATTTCATAATTACAGTTGACCCCATAAAAAAGGTTATTTCTGACGGCCAACTAGCAACAGAGGATGTTGAGATTCGGATTACCCAAGAAATTGCTGATAAAGTTTACGAAATTTTGAGTGACGAGGTTTCGTCAATTGCATCATTCGCAAACCCTTCAGTAAAATACGTAAACATAAATCCAGGGATGCGTAAGGAGGAGATTGCTGATGTTTTGGCAAAAAAATTAAAGTGGAGTATCGATGACGAAATTAAATTTTTGGAATCAAAAAATGAGCTCGCTCTTGCGGACATTAATTCTGGAGAAGGGTTCTACTTCCCTGCTGGATATTCATTCTCAACCGGAACAACCCCAGCCGAAGCAGCTACAACAATAATTACTAAATTCAACGACGAAGTCACTGACCGATTTGCGTCTTCAACCAGCGATACAGTCATCTCCCTTGAAACTGCGCTAAAAATTGCCTCCATTATCGAAAGAGAGTCAAACGGAAAGCGCGACATGCGTCTTATTTCTGGTATTATTTGGAATCGTATTTTTAATGGTATGAGTCTTGATATAGACGCAACACTACAATATGCCAAAGGAACCGAGAAAATAGGCTGGTGGCCTAGAGTTGTTCCGGATGACAAGTATATCGATTCTCCATATAACACCTACCAAAACAAAGGTCTTCCCCCATCCCCAATTTCTAGTCCAAGTATTGCAGCTATCCAGGCAGCACTAAATCCCAAGAAGACAGAGTGCTTATTCTATTTACACGACAAACGTCGAAATATACACTGTTCGATAACATACAAAGAACACGTGGCAAATATTAATCGCTATTACTAAAATTAAAATTAAAAATTATGATAAATATTCAACAATTTTTTTCTCGAGAGTTTATGGGGCAATATCTAACAAATGAATCACAAATTACTTCGATGGGTCTCGCCTTGTTTGTAATACTTATGATTTGGAGCCTTGTGTGGAAAGGTTTGGCGCTTTGGAAATCAGCGCAACTCGGTAAAAAGTGGTGGTTTGTTGCTTTGCTTTTGGTAAACACTCTCGGAATTCTTGAAATGTTGTATATCTTTGTGTTTAGTAAAATTAAAAAAGAGATAAAATAAATTCTCCTTAGGATTAGTGCAGTATTCTCGTTCGGTAAGCTTCGTACGCAGAAATAATTTTATCCATATCGCTAAACGTGCCGATTTTTTCTAGAGTATGAGATTTTGTGTATTCTTCAACTACAGCCTTGCCGTCTACTGAATCAAGCCAGTCATGAAACTCACTCCCAAACTTTCCTGTTTCTTCGGCTAGATGGTCATTATCTTCTTTGTTCGGAGAATATAAATCAGCATTCAAACCAGTTTCTTTTTGAGCATAATAAAGCTGTATGAAATTTCGAGCCAAGAAAAGTTTCTCGGGGTCAATCTTCCCTCCTTCTATTTTCTCTTGGCTGGATGATTCAAGCTGTGACATGTATATATTATAAATTTATACAGAAAAAAATAAACTATCAATAATTATCTCAAATAAGACACATAAACGATCGCGCTATCTACCAAAAAACCAGAGATACCTATAAAAAACAATATTTCTACACTCCACCGAGGAAGTGGCTTCTTTTTTTTAAGCGCCCACAGCGATAACCCTGCTATGAATCCAAAAACTATAACTCCAAAAATATCAAAAAATTGTGGGTCTAATTGGGGCATATTTTATAAAACAAATATAAATGATTACAACTCGTTATTTAATAAACCGAGTAAGTCTACTTTATCACAAACTCAAGTATGTAAAAAAATTATTGTTCAAATTTTCCAACAACCCATTCGAATTCTGCTTGCCAATTCCTACCTGGACAACTCCACCCCACGCTTGTCGGGTGAGGATTACCACTTGATTCCATATTTCTAACCCCCAGAACATAAAAAGACTGAGTGCACCCTGTGTACCCAGCGGGATATCGATAATACGCATAATTTCCACAACTATCATTTGTTGTAGGATCTATCAAATGCGCCGATAAAAAATTATTTGATACCAGAGCTGTAATAAATGTCCCATTACCAGAGGAGTCCCATCCACCACACCCCGCATTGTCAGAATCTGGATAACTACCGAAGTTATCGTAATAAAGATCAAGTGCAATTTGCATCTGACGCATCTCTGACAACCTTTTTGCGTCACGCGCCTTGCCGCGCGCCGTATTTAAACTCGCCAAAACCACACTCGATAAAATTCCTATAATTGCAATTACTACTAATAGTTCTATCAACGTAAACCCCCTACCCTCGGATTTTGTATTAGATTTTATATTCACGAAAACAAGGATGCTTCGCTCAGATAGCTACACAATGTGTTTAGCGAATCATTGTGGACCGTACAGGACTCGAACCTGCCACCCCCGCATTGCAAATGCGGTGCTCTACCAGATGAGCTAACGGCCCGCTTATAACCTACCTGCGTAAGCTACTTGAGTATATTACCTTATTATTTATTAAGGGCAAGTCGTATTATGTGGTCGACAAATTCTGACATATTTAATCCAATAACATCAAGAGATTTCGGCAAAAGAGACTCTTTGGTAAGTCCGGGTAAAGTATTAACTTCGAGAAAATAAATATGATTTCTGCCAATAATAAAGTCTGAGCGAGAATAATGTCTTAACCCCAGATGCTCATGAATTTTCACCGCCATTTCTTCGACCTTCTTTTTTATTTCTATTGGTAAATAAGATGGACATATTTCCCTACTCTTTCCACCATATTTCGCGTCATAATCAAAAAAATCATTCTCTTCTGGTGGGACAATTTCTACGACGGGCAAAGCGTATGTTTTTTCTCCTCGAAAATTATCAATAACTCCACACGTCACCTCGCGCCCCAAAATATGCTCCTCAAGCATTATCACATCCTCCTCTTTAAAACCTTCTTCAATTCCTTGCCTTAATTTTTCATAATTAGAAGCAAATGTCATTCCAATTGATGACCCACCAAAAATAGGCTTGATTATTCTTGGCTGTGAAATACTTTTAAATAAATTTAGAGAAAATTCTGCAATATCCAGCCCTTCTAATTCTTCACGTCTAAGTAAAATATGTTTTGGCGCCTTCATGCCAGCTTTCTCAGCAAATTCCTTTGAAATAATTTTATTCATTCCTAAGGAAGATGCTAATGCCGATGAACCCGTATACGGAATTTGAGACGCTTCTAATAATTGCTGGACTCTCCCATCCTCACCAAATTCACCATGTAATGCATTAAAAACGACGTCCACGTGACGCGAGAGGTCTCCAAATTTTGAACGTATTCCATTCACAACAAGCGTTCCGTCCTTCTCCATTAAAATATCAACTCCTTTATATTTATGAACCGGTAATACACCAAGAACACTACCTCCTGTTTTGAGGGAAACATCATATTCGTTTGAAACTCCTCCTCGGAGTACTCCGACTCTAATCGCTGACATAAGAATATTATAGCAAAATTATTGGAGCAAATACCTTTTATTTACTAATTTTATCTCTTAACTCTCTATGATATCGAATGGCAAATCGATGAGCCTCACTATTTACCAGAAAAATCTGCTGTTCCCTTCCTCCCCATGCGGTCATCGCCCCTAAAATCTCCCTTGGACGGTGTTTTTCATCCTTAACAACAGAAACAACAGGAGAATCAACCGCAAGGGCTTTTATAATTTTACACGCGACGTTTAACTGAGCCCGCCCCCCATCAATCACAATGAGATCTGGAAATTGCCACTCGGGATGATTAAATCTTCGCTCCAAAACCTCTGCGAGGGCGCCAGTATCATTTGCGCTTTTAAATCCACGAATTTTAAATTTGCGATAGTCTGCTTTTTTCACCTCACCATTCTCAAGGACCGCCATAACACCAACCATCTGCTTCCCTGAAATATGGGCGATGTCGTAGGATTCAATTCTAAAGTTACTTTCACTAGTGACGAATGGTTCACGTTTTATAAGTGCCACATCGTGAATATGTAAAAGTGAGAAAAGCATTCTTTTTAATCTGCCGGCTTCTTCAAATTTCTCCTTTTTTGCCATATTTCTCATCTCTCGCTTAATTCCCGAAATGAGTGCTTTCTTTTTTCCTTCAAAAAACAACTTCAAAAGACTAATGTGTTTTTTATATTGGACAGATGAAATCTCTCCAGTACATACTCCTGGGCACAATCCAATTTGTCTTTCAAAACAGGGTTTATTAAATCCGTTCTTAGGTGGTGCGCACTTATCTCTAAATGGAAAAATTTTACGAATTAATTTCATGGCATCACGCAAAGCACCACCACTTGGAAATGGGCCAAAAATAGTTTTTATTTTGTATCCGCCAGCCTTCTTATCAGTCCTTAGCTCATCAAAATCAATCTCCCTTTTCCTTAAAACCAGGACTCGTGGAAATTGTTCGTCAGTTATAACGACACAATTGAAACTCTTATCATCCTTCTCTCGGGTATTATATTTTGGTTTCCATTTCCTAATTAAATTCGCCTCAAGTAAAAGTGCTTCCAAAACAGAGTCGGTAACTTGCCAATCAATTTTACGCGCCTGTAAAACCATCGCACCAATTTGCGCCCCACGCATTTTATTTAAATCTTTTGAAAAATAACTCCGCACACGTTCTTTAAGCGAGGTTGCTTTACCAATATATAAAACCTCGTTACGCGCCCCTAAAAAGCGGTAAATACCCGGCTTTGTTGGCAATTTAAATTTTTTAAAATTATCAATAGTCATAATAATATTGATTTAACATAGGTTGCAATTTTGTAATTTATATAGTATAGTATTAGAAGGAAACGCTCAATCGAGCGTCGTTTTTGTTTCTGGTAAAGGAGTTCTTAATGAAAAAAATAGATTTTCGTGGTGGGGAGAAGGTTGCATCATTCATGGCCGAAATGACTGAAAGTGGCTGTCACGAGCTACATCAGTTGGCTTCACTTATCGTGAAAGCAGAGATCAGCGCGATAAGAATCGCACAAAACAATGTTGCGATTTACTTCTTCGGCACAGCAGATCCGGTCTTCATTCAAACTTCCGAAAACAGCCGAATCAGGGAGTTGTTCAAGGAAGACTGTGTCATCAGAAGTGAGCATTTCTGGCTCTGTATGGGAGAAATCTGTGGCCAGTTCGAGTCGCTACACGTGAAAGCGACGCGAGAACTCTGGGAAGAGTGGTGTCGGGCCATAAACCCGTTCATACACGAAGCTATCCCAAAAAGGAAGAAAAAAGTAGCCTGAAGGCAACCTTCTGGCAAAACTACTGGGGCGACGCTTATTGCGTCGCCCTTTTGTATTTATCTTTTCTAACCACGTAAAACTTTTTTCAAATATTTTCCAGTATGTGATTTAGTACTATTAGCGATATCCTCGGGTGTCCCCTTCGCAACAAGATTACCGCCACCATCTCCACCTTCTGGCCCAAAATCCATAACATAATCCGCGCTTTTTATAACGTCCATATTATGCTCAATAACAACAACCGTATTCCCCTTATCAACAAGTTTTTGTAAAATTTCTATCAGCTTCCGCACATCTTCATAATGCAGACCAACTGTTGGTTCATCTAAAAGATAAATTGTTTTTTCAACATGCGGGCGATAAAGTTCTGAGGAAATCTTTACGCGTTGCGCTTCTCCACCAGAAAGTGTTGTTGCTGATTGCCCAAGCTCCAAATATCCAAGTCCGACATCTGAAAGTGTCTTAATTCTGTCGTAAATTGCTGGAATATCTTCAAAAAAAGTGAGCGCCTCTTCGACTGTCATTTTTAAAATATCGTGAATATTTTTCTTTTTATATTTTACGTGGAGGGTTTCTTTATCAAACCTCTTTCCGCTACAGATATCGCAGGTCACATAAACTGTTGGCAAAAAGTGCATCTCCACTGCTATTTCACCATTTCCTTGGCATGCCTCGCAACGACCACCCTTAACGTTAAATGAGAACCTATTTGCTTTCCACCCACGCGTACGAGCTTCTTCTGTTGAAGCAAAGAGTTCACGGATATACGTGAATGAGCCGGTATAAGTAGCTGGGTTTGAACGTGGAGTTCTTCCAATCGGAGACTGGTTAATCATTATCACACGAGAAAGATATTCTGAGCCCGTAAAACCGGAACAATTGTATATTTGATTACTTCGATATCGGCGCTCCAGTCGAGCTTGTAGATTGCGATACAAAATTTCGTAAAGGAATGATGATTTTCCGGAACCAGACACGCCGGTCACAATAGAGAGTCGTCCGAGTGGAATATCAATGTTTAGATTTTTTATGTTAAACGCTTTTCCACCAGCAATTCGTAATGTTCCCTTATCTTTGTCACGGCGCCCGTCTGGCACTTCAATTTTTTTCTCACCGCGAAGATATGCCAGTGTTAACGATTTGGAATCATTTTTCTTGGCGGTTAATAATTCTTCTAAATCTCCTGCAACAACAATATTTCCACCGTGAATACCGGCCCCAGGACCAATATCGATAATATAATCTGACGAAAAAATAGTATCCTCGTCGTGCTCGACAACAATGATTGTGTTACCCATATTTCTTAAGTCTTGAAGTGTTTTAATAAGACGATCGTTGTCTCGCTGATGGAGTCCAATTGTTGGTTCGTCTAAAACATAAAGCGCTCCTACTAGCCTAGAGCCAAGTTGTGAGGCAAGTCTGATACGCTGTGCTTCCCCGCCAGAAAGCGTGTTGGCACGCCGATTGAGTGTTAGATAATCAAGACCGACATCAAGCATGAAAGTAAGTCTTGCTTCAATTTCCTTAAAAACTACACTGGCAATACTTTTTTCTTTGGCGGTTAATTTTAAGTTTTTAACAAATTCACTCGCCTTCAAAATAGATAGGTTTGTAAAATCAACAATATTTATACCATGACCTTTTGCTCCTCCGATATAAACATTAAGGGCCTCTGGACGAAGGCGAGCACCTTGGCAAGTATCACAAGGCTCGTCTCCAAATAAATGCTTGGTACCAAGACCATTACATTTAGGACAAGCTCCATATGGCGAGTTAAACGAAAACAATCTTGGCTCAATTTCTGGATACGAAAATCCATCCTTAGGACAAGAGAATCTAGCCGACATAATAAATTCTTCGCCTGAAACTACTCCCGAAACTAACCCTTCTGATTCACCGACTGCGCGCTCAATCGCCTCAGCAAGTCTTGTTTCTGCTTGTTTTTGATTGTCTTTAAACTCAACCACACCAATTTCATCAACAAGTACCTCAATTGTGTGTTTCTTTGTTTTCGAAAGCGCAATTCTTTCGCGAAGATTTTTTAATTCACCATCCACGCGTACCTTTGTGTAACCACGAGAAAGAAGATCGTAAAGCATTTGGTAATATTCCCCTTTTCGCCCGCGAACAAGTGGTGAAAAAATCTGCACTGTTGCATCGCTATATTTAACCCCTAAAACTTTTTTCTCTTTAAAGTGAGTGGCTGTTTCTATTTTCTCAACAACAAAACTAACAATTTCTTCCGTTGTTAATTTTTCAATTTTTTCTCCACACACTAAACAATATGGTTTCCCTATACGAGCATAAAGCACGCGAAGGTAATCATATATTTCAGTGATAGTTGCAACTGTTGAGCGGGGGTTGTTTGAACGAGATTTCTGGTCAATTGAAATTGCTGGAGACAAACCGATAATTTCATCGACGTCAGGCTTTTGCATTTGATGTAAAAATTGTCGCGCGTAAGCAGACAATGATTCAACATACCGACGCTGACCCTCGGCAAAAATAGTATCAAAGGCAAGAGACGATTTTCCAGAACCTGATAGCCCCGTAAAAACAACCAGCTTGTTACGTGGCATTTCAACGGTAACGTTCTTAAGGTTGTGAGTTCTCGCCCCCTTAACGATTATCTTATCAACGTGTTTTTTATCAGAATCTTTCATTTTAATAATTTCAAATGTTAATTTTAAATTTCAAAATAATGTCTTAAATATTAAAAATTTAATTGTTTATTTAAAAATTGAAAATTTGTAATTTAGCATTTACTTGTTATATATGACGCCAAAAACCGCCCTGTGGCCTGCCATAGGGGGTGTGTATGAATAAACTATATATTAATTTATTATAAATTGGAACTAACCCTTTTTTATCAGCATTTCTTTAAGCACTGCGATTTCATCTCGTAAAATAGCGGCGGACTCGAAATCAAGCTCTTTTACCGCCATGCTCATTTCTTTTTCTTTAAGCTTAATGAGTTTCTTAGGATTCTCTCTGAATACTTGTTCGTCTATATCCAGATTGAATTTAACAGCCTTTTCGTGATTACTTTCGAGATGTTCGGCGATATCATGAATTTTCTTTTTAATTGTCGTCGGAGTGATACCGTGTTTTTTGTTGTATGCAACCTGAATAACACGACGGCGATTTGTCTCACCTATCGCTTTCTTCATTGAGTCTGTTTCAACATCAGCATAAAGCGTCACTCGCCCCGCAGAATTTCTAGCTGCACGACCGATGGTTTGAATAAGCGAAACTGCGGAGCGTAAAAACCCTTCCTTGTCTGCATCCAAAATTCCAATAAAAGAAACTTCTGGCAAATCTAAACCTTCACGAAGAAGGTTTACTCCAACCAAACAATCAAATGTGCCTCGTCTAAAATCTGACAATATTTTAATTCTATCTATTGTCTTAATATCGCTGTGTAAATACTCTGCCTTAATACCTTTCTCTCTTAAATACACACTGAGCTCTTCTGCCATTTTTTTGGTCAAAGTCGTTGCAATAGAACGTTCATTTTTCAAAACAACCTTTTTCGTCTCAGCCATAAAATCTTCAATTTGTCCGCCATATGTGCCTTTTGAAGAAATTGGTTTTATCGTAATTTCAGGATCGACCAAACCGGTTGGACGAATAATCTGTTCAACTATCTGATCACTCGTCGTCATCTCAAGCTCACTTGGGGTTGCTGAGGTATAAATCACATCAGCAATCCGCTCCTCAAATTCCTTAAATGTCAGCGGGCGATTGTCTATTGCTGAAGGCAAGCGAAAACCGTGATCCACAAGAGTACTTTTGCGGGAAAAATCTCCCGCCTGCATTCCGCGAACCTGTGGGAGGGTCACGTGTGATTCGTCTATAACAGTAAGGAAGTCTGGCTTGCCATCTTTTGTTTTTGGAAAATACGAAAGAAGTGTGTCTGGTGCAGCACCGGCTGGTCTTCCTGAAAGAGGTCTTGAATAATTTTCAATACCTGAACAATAACCAACCTCACGAATCATCGCCATGTC
The DNA here is from genome assembly GCA_041661305.1 of Candidatus Paceibacterota bacterium. NCBI lineage: Bacteria > Bacillati > Minisyncoccota > Minisyncoccota bacterium. The sequence continues at coordinate 163,008 of JBAZUR010000001.1, read as the reverse complement.
ATAATTTGTCCTCCGTTTTAACCTTTCGGCTTCAAGCAATTTCCCCTCTTTCTCAAATTTTTTCAAACTCTCTGCAAGTTCTTTTTTTATAATTTTTATTGCACGGTCTCGCTGTGATTTTTCTGTAAGGAAATGTTTGGCTGGAAAAAGAAAAACACTTTTTTCTTCACCAAGAATTTTTTGCGACACTGGGTCGACAATAATAATGTTTGAAATTTTACCATCGACAATATCAATATTTAAAACATAACGCTCTGATGTTGGCATTATTTCAACCCTCGAACCGATACTTCGAAACTCTCCGGGATTTATATCCGCATTTGTTCTTTCGAAATGAATACTGATTAAACGGCGGATTAATTCTAGCCGCTCGACACGATCCCCAACCTTAAGCTCAAGATTTTCTTTGCGATACTCTTCCGGGCTACCCAAGCCATAAATACACGACACTGAAGCAACAATTATCACGTCACGGCGTGACATTAACGCCTGCGTAGAAGCATGCCTCAAGCGGTCGATTTCTTCATTAATCTGTGCGTCTTTCTCAATGTACGTGTCTGTCACGGGCATATACGCTTCTGGTTGATAATAGTCATAGTAGGAAACAAAATAATGCACCGCGTTTTCTGGAAAAAATTCTTTGTACTCTTGAGCAAGCTGAGCAGCAAGAGTTTTGTTGTGAGCAATCACGAGTGTCGGTTTCCCTTCTTTGGCAATAACGTTTGCCATCGTGAATGTTTTTCCAGAGCCAGTCACACCAAGTAACGTCTGCTTTTTATAGCCTTTTTTTAATCCTTTAGTAAGCGCAGTTATAGCCTTCGGCTGGTCTCCGGCTGGGGTAAAGTGTTTTGATATTTTAAAAACTGACATATGTAAAATAAATAATACTGTAGTAAAGCAAAAAGGAAAGCCGTCGATATTTTCGACGGCAAACCGACAACAAATCGGATTAGCAAACAAAACCGCTTAATCGTGAACAAGCGCGGTAATTGATTTCTGGAACGGACTGTCTTTCGCCGAGAGGGAAATGTACCCAACTAAAATATAGGCAATGTGAGTAAAAAAGAAAGACCAGAGACTAACCGTCATCATCATAATAACCAAGCCGAGAGAAAAAGAACCAACGACACTCAGCTTGGAAAAAGATTTTATTGGCACCTTCCTTATCGGATGAAGCCAAAGAACCGAAAGGAGAGAGTATGTGTAAAGAAATCTCACACCATCTCCCTCCGCCCAAATTGTTGATACGACAACAATCACAAGGTGGATGATTGTTTGGAAAACAATCGCAAAACACCAAGTAAAAAGTAGACGTGACATAATCCCCCTCCAGAAAATGAAAGAATCTTTTTTAATGGTACAATAAAAATATCTTTACGTCAACTTACGATACTTCCCTAAAAATTCCTCTTTAAACTCTGTAAAATTATCGTCCAAAATTGATTGCCTAATTTTTTTCACCAAATTGACGATGAAGTGCAGATTATGAATAGAACCTAGTGTTGGACCAAGCATTTCTTTCGCTCTAAAAAGGTGCGCTATATAAGCTCTACTAAAATTCTTACAAGCATAACAATCACAGCTTTCTTCAATTGGTTTTAAGTCTTCTCTAAATTTAGAATTTTGCACTATTATACGTCCTTCGTTTGTATAAAAATTACCATTTCTGCCTTGGCGAGTTGGAGCAACGCAATCAAACGTATCACATCCGTTTTCTACTCCCAAGAATAAATCTTCTGGCTCACCCACCCCAAGCAAATGTCTTGGTTTGTCTTCCGGTAAAATTTCATTTACCCACCTTACAGCTGTCGCCATATCTTCTTTGACGAATGATCCACCAATACCAAAACCATCAAATGTTTTACCACCCACCTCAAGTTGAGCGAGGACCTTGGCACTTTCTTTTCTTAAATCTTCAAAACGCCCTCCTTGAACTACCCCAAACAACGCTTGATCATTTTTGGTGTGTGCTTCTAAGCATCTTTTTGCCCAGCGATGAGTTCTCTCCATCGCTTCCATTTGATATTCTCTCGGAGCCATCGGCGAAGTGCATTCATCAAAAGCAAAAATAATATCGGCTCCCAAATTTTGCTGTATCTCCATAGAACGTTCTGGAGTAAAACGATGCTCACTGCCATCCATAAAAGACCTGAAGGTTACACCCTCTTCATCTATTTGCGCGAGCTTCCCGCCAAAATTTCCCTCGTCTGTGTATTCTGCAATCTCTTCTCCTGTGGCAATTTTACCAACACTTTTCCCCATAGCAGCCCCGAGAGAGAAAACTTGGAAACCACCAGAATCAGTAAATGTCGGTCCGCTCCAATTCATAAACTTTCCCAAACCACCAGAATCTTTTACAAGTCTGTCTCCTGGCTCAAGATAAAGATGATATGTATTCGCCAAAACAGCCTGTCCCCCTAAGGCTAACACCTGCTCAGTTGTAAGAGACTTAACACTCCCTTTAGTCCCAACAACAATAAAAGACGGAGTTTCGAGTGTTCCGTGGGGAGTCTCAATTACCCCAGCCCTACCCAAAGCATTTGGTAACTTTTTATCAATAGTAAATTTAATCGGCTTCATTTGTTTAGCCTATGCACTTTGCCAAAATTTTACGATTAGGTCAAAAGATAAAACGTCTTTTAATAAATCTCAAAAATAAAAACAAAATTACGGCAATAATCCCATAGAAAATAAACTGGTTACCAAAAATATAACCAACTAACGTTAGTAAAAAAGAATACACGTAATTTAGTGGGCGCTTAACAGCAGACCATGTATCGGACCCTGCATCATTCTTGGCAATCTTCGCGCCTATCGCTTCTATGTTTTTTTGCACTTGCGCTGATTTGCTATCACTCCAAATCTTTACATCTTTTCGCGCCGATTCAACGACACTCGTAATAGAGCTTGTTGTCTCAACAACTGGAGCTGGAAAATTTTCAGTTGCATACTCTTTTGCAAAATTAATTTTTTGTTCAACAATTTGCTGGGCTGTACTAGTTGGGCTAGTTGTTTTTATTGGAGCTCCAATAAAATGCTCACTTTCTTCTGTTTTTGAGTATTCAAGAGTTGCTCCACTGCTTCCAATCTTGGACGTTCCAACAACTGCATAAACCTTGTGATAACCCTCAGCAACACTCCAATCAGCCGATGCAATTTTTGTACTACCAGTCGAAAGAGAGAACGCGACCTTATCCAACACTAAATCATTATCATAAAAAACAACCTCACCAGTAATTGTTTCTTTCCCTCCATTCCAAAGAATTGTATAAATTTTTACAACATCTCCTGGAGCAAAATCATTTTTTGAAAACCAAATATTACCAGGGGCAAAACCAGCATTCTTAACAACGGCGTCTACTGCCAAAGAAATCGTTGGCGTAAAAGCAAACAAAGCTAACCCAATAATTGTGGCTAAGATATATGTTTTTTTACTATACATATTAAATTTTATTTTTAATGTGCAAATATTGTCGCAGAAAACATAAAAAGAACTCCAACAATCGTTGCTAAGACTGCACGACCAGACGGTCTTTGACTGTGTGCCTCAGGTAAAACTTCTGATGCTCCAATATAAAGAAAGAATCCAGCAAAAAACCCGAGATAAATAAGAAGGATTTCTTGTGGAACACTAAAAAACAATGTTGAGATACCACCTAAGACAGGGGCAACCGCGACAATAGACAAAAACAACATAATTTTCTTTGCGGGGTTGTGATTTTGAAGCATGATTGTCACAGTATTTAAACCATCAGAAAATGCATGAGAGATCACACCAAGGGAAACGAGCATGCCTAATTCCGGAGAGACCTGAAAGCCTAGTCCAATACCAACACCGTCTAAAAATGAGTGTGCCGCGAGAGCTAAGGCCGAAACAACTCCAACTGTTGGATGAGTGTGTGGTCCGTATTGATCTTCGTTTGCGTGATGTACTAAAACAGCCTTCTCAAGAATGTGGAAAAGGAAAAACCCAGCTATAAGAGCAACCATTGGAACCATTGGATCGACCGCGAGCTCTTGAGTCATTTCCATAATTTCTGGCATCAAATCAAAAGCGACAACAGAAAGAAGAATACCTGCAGTAAACCCCAAAACTATGTGTAAGTGGTCACGATACCTAAAAGCAAGAAGACCTCCAAAAAAAGAGGAAATTAGTGTAAGAAAAATAAAAATAATAGCTGACATAATAGTTATATTAACACGCGAGCATTAATCATTAAATAGGTCTTTTTCCTCCTTCCTAAGAAGCTCGACCAACGCCTTAAAGTATTCCTCGACTTCACCAGAAACGGCAACCTTGTCTTTTTTGTGTTCAATAAGCATTTGTAGTCCAACTTTATGTAATTTCCAGGTTCGCCCCTTGTCCGTATAGATATTTAATACTGGCTGAATTTTGTCCAAAGCATAAACAAAGCGACTCTCTTTGTCTTCTCTTTTTTCATACTTTTCAATCAGCTGGTGCATGTCCTGAAATTCAGGGAAATTTTTCTCTAACTGTTCTGCCGCTTCTTTTTCCCTTTGCATCTTACTGCCTGTATGTGTTTTATCTAAAGAATAAATATAAGTATCGCCAGCGTAAACTTCGACAAAATCATGTACCAATGCGTACTTGATTACCAAATCAAGGTTTAGGTCTAGTTTGTTAGTAGAAATCACATACCACGCAAGCATAGCCAAATAGTAACTATGTTCTACGTCATTTTCGTTTCTCTCCTCTTCGTTAACCAAAAGAACCCGCTCAACAGAGCGAAATTTATTTAAAAGTTTTGTAAAATTAATTAACTTGCTAAGCATATAAATAGGGTTCTCATTAAAACATTAGTCGGGGTACAGGGAATCGAACCCTGTCTTCACGCACCCGAAACATGCGTACTACCGGTATACTATACCCCGAATTACAAACCCACCTTTAAATCTCCCTGTCTATCTCAAGCAACCTATCATATTTTGTATGTCTAGCAACTTGAGTTGGCACACCCAATTTCAGGCCAAAGGCACCAATTGCATAAGCAAAATCTGCAATAAAAGTATCCTCGGTCTCCCCGCTTCGATGTGAAGCAACAACCTTCCAACCAAAACTATTCGCTGTACGCACAGCATCCAAGGCTTCTGTAATCGTGCCAATTTGATTTGGCTTTATTATGACCCCGTTTATACTTTTTTTCTGGTTAGCCATTCGCATCAATTCAGAGTTTGTCACAGTAAGATCGTCCCCTGCAATTATCATCTTATCCCCATATGTTGCAGTCATTTTGGAAAAAGAAGTGAAGTCTTCTTCTCCGTATGGATCCTCAATGTAAGTGAGCTGGTAATCTTTTATTGCCGTCTCAAAAAGAATACCCCTCTCTTCTAGTGATAGTTTTGCATTCGCTCCTGCTACGTCTGTACCCAACGTAACAAAACCATCCTCGATAAGTTCCCCTGCTGCAGATTTGATTAGGCGAAAGGGCTCGAGGTTATCGCTCATTGCCTCTGGGGCAAAACCACCTTCATCGCCAAGAGGTAAAGCATCTCCAAACTTATCGTTAAACATTTTTTTAAGATTACTCCAAAGAGACGCCTGGACCTCAATCATTTCAGCAAAATTTGCTCCATCAATAATTGCCAGATACTCCTGAAAAGCGAGATTGTTTTTTGCGTGTTCACCGCCGTTTATTAAATTAACAAAAAGTCGCGGACGAGAATTATCCAAAATTGGAATACCTGTCATCTCTCTAAGATGTGCCCACAGTGGTATGTTACGCGCGACAGATGCTGCGCGGGCAACGGCGATTGAAACAGCGAGAATGGCGTTTGCTCCAAGTTTTTCTTTTGTTGGTGTTCCATCGAGCGCCTTAAGCCTAGCATCAATCTCTTTTTGCATAATACTCATCGAGTTCTTCAATGCAGGTGAAATAATTTCTTGAATATTTATCACTGCATAATCTGGAGAAACATAGTGGGCTTCTCCAGCCCCGCGACTTTTTCCTTGTGGAACAGAAGCAGAAGCAGTTATTCCGCCCGTAAGAGTAACCGTTGCTTGAACCGTTTCTTCCCCGCGAGAATCCTTAATAATTTCAGCTTTTATGTCGTCTATCTCGTACATGCTTTTATTTAACTACGTTTGATGGGGTGCCAGCCAAATAATTTTTTATGTTTTCTACGGTTGTGTCCAAAATACGGCGAAGAGCTTCTCCAGTATTGAAAGCGTTGTGTGGGGTCATTACAACGTTTGGCAAATCTATAAGCACATGATTAGCAACAATTGTTTTTAAATCATGACCCTCTCCGCTTCCTTTTTTCAAAAACTCCATCTCGTCCTTGATTACCGCTTCCTCCTCAAGAACATCGAGCCCTGCACCAGCAATTGTTCCATCTTTAAGTGCTTTTACCAAAGCTTGCGTATCAATAATTGGTCCACGACTTGTGTTAACAAGAATTGCAGTTTTTTTCATCAATGAGAATTTTTGCTCATTGAACATGTGGTGAGTTGTTGGAAGATACGGCACGTGAATAGTCACAACATCGCTCGCTGAAAGTAGGTCGTCAAAAGATTTATATTCAAACCCCAGCTCTTTTGCTAATTGTTCATTTGGGTATGGATCATAGGCCACAATATTCATACCAAACCCTTTTGCGATATTTATGGAAAAGCGCCCAATATGACCTGTCCCAACAACGCCAATTGTTTTTCCTCTTAAGTCAAAACCTTGAAGACCGTCAAAACTAAAACTACCTTTCTCTTTTATTCTGTCATATCCTTCAAAAATTTTACGTGACAGTGATAGTATTAGCGCGAAAGCAAATTCCGCGACAGTATTTTCGCCATAAGACGGAACTGAGGAAACTGTAATTCCTTTTTCTTTACATGTTGCTAGGTCGACGTGGTCATATCCAGTAGAACGAGTTGGAATAAATTTCAAATTTGGAAACTTGCTAATAACCTCACTGTCGACGGTAGAATCGACGAAGATTGAAACAATATCCGCACCTGCGTCAGCTGGAGTATGGCTTTTATCTAGTATTTCCGTAGAGAAAGACATCTCCACTCCGGGCACAGATTGCGACATTTTCTCTTTGAGATATTCCTCTTCCCATTGCTTCACACCGAAAAATGAAACTTTTGTCATGTTTATATTGTACTACATTAATTAATACCCAACTCTTTTTCCTTTTCCGCGACCACGCCACGTGTTTTTATTATTGTATCTGGATTAAGCGACATACTCTCAATTCCTGCTTCCACTAAAAATGCCGCAAACTCTGGATAATCTGATGGTGCTTGTCCACAAATACCGACGTATTTATTGCGAGCTCTACATTTTTTTATCGCTTCGCTAATCATCTTCTTTACGGCTTCGTTGTTTTCGTTTGCCACATGACTGACAATTCCAGAATCTCTATCTAAGCCGAGGGTTAGTTGCGCAAGATCATTTGACCCAATGGACATACCATCGAAAATATCCAGAAAGTCATCGGCGAGCATAACGTTCGATGGAATCTCACACATTACATAAACAGGAACACTTTTTTGCCCCTCTTTTGCCAAAGATTTTGCCACAAGTCCTGCCTCCGCCATAATTTCAAGGGTCTGTTTTCCTTCTTCAACTGTTCTACAAAACGGAACCATTGGAGTAACATTATCAAGACCCATTTCTTCTCTAACTTTTTTTATTGCTAAACACTCAAACTTAAAAGCTTCTTTAAATTTAGGGTCATAGTAACGAGATGCCCCGCGCCAACCAATCATTGGGTTTTCTTCCGACGGCTCATAAGCCTCGCCACCCAAAAGAGTTCTGTATTCATTTGTCTTGAAATCAGAGAAACGCACGATTGTCTCGCGTGGGTGAAAGGCTGCCGCAATTTTTCCAATTCCATAAGCAAGTCGATCAACATAAAACTGTGTTTTGTCAGTATAGCCAACAGTTTTTGCATCAATTTTTTTCTTAAGTGCCCCCGACAGTTTTTTATAATTTAAAAGCGCTAGCGGGTGAATGCCGATTTCTGAAGCAATAATAAATTCTTCTCGAGCAAGACCAACTCCATCAGCTGGCAAAAATGATTTTTCAAAAGCAGTATCAGGTGTTGCAATATTTAGAGAAATCTTTGTTTTTGTTTTTGGTATTGAAGCCAAATCATGGGTCACAATATCAAACTTAAGTGCTCCGGCCATAACAACCCCGTCCGAACCGGTTGTGTCCACAGTCACTGTCATTCCCGTTTTAATTTTTCGAGTTGCATCACTCGAACCAACAACTGCTGGAATCCCAAGCTCTCTAGCAACAATTGCTGCGTGAGATGTTCGCCCCCCTTTATCTGTAATAATCGCAGAAGCAATTTTCATAATCGGCTCCCAGTCTGGGTCTGTCATGTCAGTAACAAGAACTTCACCGTGCTTAAATTCCCCAATCTTTTTGGCGTCCATGATGATGCGCGCTTTACCAACGGCAATAGAACTACCAACTGACACACCAGCAGTTAATACCTTCCCTTCTTCCTTGCGGATATATTCCTTCACCTTAGAGAAATCGCGAAGTGCCTGCACTGTCTCTGGTCTCGCCTGTACGATAAAAAGCTCTCCAGTATTGCCGTCTTTTGCCCACTCCATATCCATTGGTGTCCATTTTCCACTTTTATCTGAGTAATGTTTTTCAATAATCATCCCCCATCTAGCAAGTTTTAAAACTTCTTCGTCGGAAAGACAAAATTTATTTCGCTCGGCTGGCGTTGTCTTGATAATTTTCACAGGGCGAATTCCTTTGGCCCCTGCTGAATAAATCATCTTGTCGGCTTTTTCACCAAGTGTTTTTGAAATAATTGCTTTTGGGGCAGTATCAATTGTATTTTTAAAAACAAAAAATTCGTCGGGTGTTACTTGCCCTTGAACAACCATTTCTCCTAATCCGTAGGAGCCGTTTATAACAACGGTGTCTCTAAATCCAGATTCGGTATCAACCGTAAACATAACTCCTGAAACCCCTTTATCTGAACGGACCATCCTCTGGACACCCACGGAAAGAGCAATTGTGAAATGATCAAAACCCTTATCAACACGATACGAAATAGCCCTGTTGGTGAAAAGCGAGGCAAAAGCCGCCTTTGTTGCTTGTGTCACATCCTTTGCTCCACGAATTCCTAAGTACGTTTCGTGTTCTCCTGCGAACGATGCACCAGGTAAATCTTCCGCTGTTGCAGAGGAACGAACAGCGACGTCAATATTTTTACCATACCTCTTTTCCATCATCTCATAACAAAGTGCAATTTGACGATCAAGCTCTACGGGTACTTTTGTTGCAATAATACTTTCGCGAACCAACTTTCCACGTTTTGACAAATCTTTTAGGTTTTTAGTGTCGAGCCCATTAAGTGCTTTTTTAACAAACTGTTCCATTCCCGTCTCTTTCATGAAATAACGATATCCGTCTGCTGTAATAACAAATCCAGAAGGTACTGCAACCCCTTTTTCTCCTAAATTTTTTATCATTTCCCCTAAGGAAGCGTTTTTCCCACCAACCGTTCCAACATCTTCGATTCCGACATCCTCCATCCAGACAACGTATTTATTTTCATTCATCTCGTTCATTTTTATCTTGTTAAAATTTTATCCCTATAATTAAATCAGAAACGTTTGACCCAGTATACCCCGATTTGAGCAAACCTCCTGTTTTCTTAAAAAACGAAGAGCTGTCGTTTTTTTCCAAAAACTCCTTCGGCTCTAGTAGTAGTTTTTCGGCTTCTTTTTTTAAAACATTATCAACTATCGCCCCCATGTAGTCTCCATTATCCCTACCGTCGGTAGCAAAAGAAACTACAAGCTCGCCAAACCCAAGGTGAGAAAGCGCACTTAGTGCCAATTCTTGATTTCTTCCACCAAGTCCTGACCCTTTAACCTTAACGGTTGTTTCTCCGCCATAGAGCAAAACCGATCTTTTGTGCACGTTACGTAATGATTCCGCCACCAACAAACCAACCTCTCTAGCTTCACCAGAAAGCGTATCGGTTACAATTTTTGCTTCAAATAAAAGTTCTCGCGCTCTTCTTTCCATCGCCTTAAGGGCAATTTCATTTGAAACAACAATCACATTATAAACGTTTTTAAAATATTGATCTTCTTTTGGTGTCTCAATCAAAATTACTGGCGACCCTGTTAAGTTTACGACGTTGTACTTATCAAGAATCACCTTAGCTTCTTCTACTGTAGTTTTGTCTTCAACTGTTGGGCCGGAAGAAATAAAGCCTAAGTCATTTCCAGGAACATCCGAAAAAATTAACGAAACAACTCTCGCTGGGTATGCGTGTTTCGCCAAAAAACCACCGCGCGCTGTGGAGAGATGTTTTCTAACTGTGTTAATCTCCTGAATCGTTGCTCCTGACTCAAAAAGTCCTTCAATTATAAATTTTTCATCAAGACAAGTTTGGCTTCTATCTGGCAAACAAAGTAGAGTCGAACCGCCACCAGAAATTGCCATAATCACAAGATCATTTTCGGTTAAATCTGAAAGTAAAAAGACAATTTCTTTTGAAACGGCAACATTTGTTTCTGATGGAAATGGGTGTGTACCGGCAAAACTTCTGACCCGTTTCAAAACATTTTCCTCGGGAATATTTACATCAAAAACAATACCACCTGTTAATTTTTCTCCCAATATTTCTTCAACCACAACAGCTGCGTCATAGGCACACTTACCAACACCAATAAAAAAAATCCTCTTGTCGTTACTAAGAGGCTCAACCGTTAAACCAGCACCAAAAACAATCCTACCTTCGTCCTTTGAAATAAACTTTCTAACAACCTTACCAGTATCAATGGCACAAAGACCAGCTTCAGCTATTTCAAGAGCAACCCGACGCGAGTCATTTATCGCGAGTTCTTTAAAATTCTTAATTTTACCACTAGCTACATTCTGCATTGCGCAAATTGTAGCATATTTTCATGCCCCAAAACTGTGATTTCTTTTATAAATCTAAGTTTCGAATTATTTCCACCTTACCAATAATTGGAGAGTCGGCTTCTTCTATTTCTCCATAAAACCTAACCTTGTCCCCCGCCTCAAAGCGCGAAAGCTTAACTGATTTTCTAAGATTATTCAAAACAACAGTAGCTTCATTTAACTTAACAGAGTAATCAACCCCACCAACTGTTGCCGTAAAAATGAGCGGGAGTGTTGTTCCAGAAATTTCCTTAATCTTACCTTCAAAATTTCTTGGCTTAAAGGTCTTCATGTCTACATAAACCACAACACTACGAGCAATCATTTGATTTGTCGCATGATTCAAAACACCGTCAACCTTTGTAACTTTATCCCCGTTACGTAGCGAGGAAAGATTGATAATACGGCTACCTTTTCTAATTTGAGTAGAAGTTCCATTGTTTACCGAAATTGTAATCGCCCCTTTTGTTTTTGTTGTAAGAGTAAACGTGTCTGAATCGAGGCGTATATTACTGACTGTTCCAGAAAATTCGTTATTTTGAGTTTGATTTGAAATATCACGAATAACACTTGGAATAACCGTAATCGTTTGAGAAGCGGATTCTAGTTCGCCCTCCACCACTAGAATATCGCCTTCTGCAATTTCCTTCGCCAACATAGGCTCTCCATATTTATTCGCAAACTTAGTTTTACTATTAGCCTTCACTGTAATTCTGACAAAACTTTCACCCCAAATTAAACGAGAAAAGTAGGTGCTACCAGCAACTTGCATCACCTTAATTCCACCAATAACCGCGTGCCCATTGCGGTCAACATAAATCTGCGAGGCGCCATCATTAACAAGAGTTTCGGTTGTTGGAATAGTTGCAGCGTTTACACTTGCACCAAAAGCACCTATCGTGGCCACAAAAATAGTAAGTACCCATATTTTTAGAGTGGTTTTTTTCATCTAAAGAATTCTACAAGCAGGAAAAACAAAAAGCAAAGACTTCAAAGTCGCGACTAATTAAACCTTATTTGAAAATTATACATTCCCATTGAGCATAAGCCTTGCATTGTCCCTTTTGCTTTATCCTTAGAAATCAATATTTCTTCAACACCAGTTGGCGAAAGAAGCTTCTGGTAGGAAATTTCTGGAATAACCAAACTTGCTGAACAGTCAAAAGTGCCTTCGGTTTTCATTTTAATAATGGTATCAACCCCAGCTTTCGCGTTGACGATTCTTGGCGAGTAGCCACCCTTTGCAGACATATTTATAATTTGCTTCCCATCAACCATTTCAATCGAAGCGATTTCACCAAGGTCACTCTCTCTAGAATTATCTCTTGTAAAAAAGACGGCTCCTCCAATCAGTGCCACAGTTATCAGTAGAGACAAAATTATTTGTTTATTCATAATATTTATAAGTTGAAAATTGGAGCGATAACCCCAGCTACTACTAGAGAATTGGTGATATTAAGGAGGGCAAGAGCAATAACTAAAATACCGGCTATTTTAAAGAATGTCCCCCTCCAAGAACTGTTAGCAATATTGAGAGAGCCGAACGAAAGCAATGCTAGTACTGGAAATGTCCCTAGGGCAAAAACAAACATGGTAATAGCTCCCTCAATAAAACCACCTGCTGTTAAAACATATACCTGCATCGATTGAGTAAAACCACACGGCAAAAAGAAAGTCCCAGCTCCAAATAATGCTGGAGTAAAATAATAATTTCGCTCACTTATATTCAATACATATCGTGAAAAACATTTAGGTAATCGCACCTGAAACTTTCTTATAGGGCTAAAAACATCCAAAAGGTTTATTCCCAAAATAAGCATCACTATCCCAACAATAATACCAAGAACAATGTTAGCTATAATACTAAAATGAAATGTGCTACCAATAAGTCCAATTATTCCCCCTAAAACAAAAAATCCTACAAGTCGTCCAATATGAAAAAGTACTTGGGGGCGCCATGTTCCCCCTCTTTTTGCCGAGTTGGCAGACAATGAGAGAACTATTCCACCAACAACTGCAAGACACGTTGAAACAGAGGCAATGAGTCCAATAACAAATGCCGTTCCGTAACTAACGTCAGACGAATTAATAAAGTTGGCCAAACCAGCTTTTTGGATTAAAACGAATCCCAAAATAACTAATGCGGAAATCGGAAGTGCATAAACAAACTCCCCCCATTTTATAATTTTATCTTCCTCGGATAACAGTTCTGGGTTAGACATAATTTATTTTCTTTTTAGCTTATATACTTCAATAATTTCACCAATCGCCTTTTTAGTATTACCATTTCTTATTTGACTCACCGCACAATCAGACAAGTGATTTTCCATGAGTATGTCCTCGAAACTTGAAAGTCCTTGTTTAGCAGCAGAACTCTGGGTAATGATATCAATACAATATTTATCTTTTTCTATCATCTCTATTAAACCACGAACTTGTCCTTCAACAATTTTAAGGCGTCTAATTAATTTTGTCTTTTGTGGATTCATATCAACTAAAAATATCCTCTCATTATACCCCCAGAGGGTACTTGGTCAAGAAATTAAAATCCCCCTAGTTTTTAGGGGGATTTTAATTTTCTAAAAATTATCTACGAGATTTTGTACGGTCGTTTTCTGTTAGGAATTGTTTACGTAGGCGAACGTTTTTAGGAGTGACTTCCAAATACTCATCTTCGGACATAACTTCGAGTCCACGCTCAATAGAAAGCGTAAACGGTGGCACCAAGTTAATAGCTTCGTCAGTACCAGAAGAACGCATGTTTGAAAGCTGTTTTCCTTTTGTTGGGTTAACATTCATTTCTTCCCCTTTTGAAGTATTGCCGATAACCATTCCTTCGTAGACTTCCGTTGCAGGCCCAATATACAAAACACCACGCTCTTGTAGAGTCCACAAAGAAAATCCGAGAGTCTTTCCCGCAGCCATAGAAATCATAGACCCAACGGCACGCTTCTTTATCTCTCCCGCATATGGCTTAAATCCAATAAAGTGAGAAGCCAAAATTCCTTCACCTTTGGTATCAATAACAAACTGGCCCCGATATCCCAAAAGACCACGTGTTGGTCCCTCAAAAATCATACGCACAGTTTTTTCAGCATGATGCATATCCTTCATCAAAAAACCGCGCATACTCAAACGCTCAATAATTGCACCTTGAAAATCAGCTGGTGTATCAACAACAACCTCCTCGAAAGGCTCGTGCTTCTCCCCATTAATTTCACGGATAATTGCCTGTGGTTGAGAAACTTGTACTTCATATCCGGCACGGCGCATGTTTTCAAGTAAAATTGAGATATGTAGTTCACCGCGCCCAAAAACACGAAAGCTTTCACCGCCAGCTGAATCAAAATCCACCTTTAGTCCGACGTTAACCTCAAGTTCACGTTCAAGGTATTCACGAATTTGTCGTGAAGTAACAAATTTTCCTTCGCGCCCAGCAAATGGCGAATTATTAACCAAAAAAGAAAGAGCGATAGTAGGCTCATCAATATTTATAGCTGGAAGCGGCTCTGTGTTTGTATCGTCTGTAATAGTTTCTCCAATGTAAATATCTGGTAACCCAGAAATAAGAACTATATCGCCAGCAACAGCTTCATCTTCCTCAACACGATCAGTTCCATTAAACGTAAAAATCTTTAAAACTTTTCCCGAACGGGTCTCTCCTGTTGGCTTTTTTATAAACAAATTAGTATTTGCTTTCAATATCCCCTGGTAAACACGCCCAACAGCAAGTCTTCCGAGAAAATTATCGTAACCAAGATTGAATGGTTGAAACTCAAGCGTTTTTGTCGCCAAATCTGAAGATGACGCCGCAGGAACTTTTTCTAAAATTGTTTCCAGAAGTGGAGTTAGGTCCTTTGAATCGTCATTTAAGTTTGTTTTTGCAATCCCCTGCCTACCGATTGCATATACAACAGGAAAATCAGCCTGAGCATCATTGGCTCCAAGCTCAAGAAAAAGTTCGAGAACCAAATCTTCGCAGTATTTTGGGTTGGCGGCTGGTTTATCAATCTTGTTAATAACAACTATTGGTTTTAATCCGAGTTCAAGCGACTTCTTTAGAACAAAGCGTGTTTGTGGCATTGGCCCCTCCTGCGCGTCAACAACTAAAAGCACTGAGTCTATTGAACGCAAAACACGCTCAACCTCAGAACCGAAATCCGCGTGTCCAGGAGTATCAACAATATTTATTTTTGTTCCTTTATAGGGAACGGATGTATTCTTGGCGTAAATAGTAATTCCACGCTCAAGCTCAAGCGCATTTGAATCCATCGTGACCCCCTCCTTCATAACGCCAGTTTGACGCATTAAAGCATCGGTCAAGGTGGTCTTGCCGTGGTCAACGTGAGCAATAATTGCAATATTTCTAATTTCCATTTGTTTTGAATAAAAAAAATAGGCCGTCTACAGGTGCCTATTAACTACCGATATGGCCCTGCATCGGCCAAAGATGCATGAAGATTAACACACTTTACCTATTTTTGTAAAGGATAAAATAGTTATCCAAAAACCTACCAAACTTACTAAAATTCCCTAATCTTAATCGTACGAACTTTTACGGTAACAGTCTTCGAGTCTTTTCTACCACTGTAGGCATTGGAACAAGTTAGGGTGAAGTCTGTGTTTTCTTGTAGTTTACTTGATTGATAATCAAGAGCAGGGCCACCGACAAATCTATCTGTTTCTTTTCCACTAACAGCCCCGACTCCAACAAGAGTACATCCTGTTGCTCCACTAACTGACCAACTTACCGTTGTTCTTGTGTTGGCGAATATTGGGTTTGGTGTAGCGGTGAGGGTCCACTGTGAGGCTTCTGTCCAGAGGGCTCCTTCTCCAGCAGGTGTTGTTGGTGTTGCTGGGGCGACATATGGACAGTCGGATGGGCAGTTTGAGTTGTCTTCACTTGAGTTACAGACATTGTTACCACAGGTGGTGCAGTTTAGATCAGATGGAGTGGTTGCTGTACATAGACCGACACAACCGATTATTCCTGTAGCTTTTTGACCACAGCTATTTACCGATGACTGACATGGTGTTCCGTATCCCGAAGGGAGTGCTGGTGCTTCTTTAACAGTACATGATCCATCACAACCTATTGTTCCCTGGTTTGATTGACCACAGACGTTTGAGACGAGACAGACTCTGCCGTAATTGCTGGGGACGGCTGGGGCTATGGCATTGCAGACTCCGTCACAACCTATTGTTCCCTGGTTTGAACCACAGACGTTTGAAGAGGAACAGGATTGGTTAGCATAAACACTACAAAGTAACCTCCCATCTAAAATACTGCCACCACCAATACCTCCCAGAACACTTGGTCCTCCATCACCGCCACTACTCCCAGCACCTGCACCAGCGCTAGCTCCTCCATCACCACAGGATGCAGCCCCCGCATCGGCAGAACATGAAGCAGACGCAGCCGCTGAACCAGAAGACCCAAAAGCTATATTGTAGAAAACTCCTTTTGGCAACAAAGAAACTGGCACAAAAAAATTAAAAAAAGCTAAAACCCCTAAAAAGAAAACTAGTGACAATATATCTTTTTTTAGTTTATTTACCATAAAAAATTAATTAAAAACTTTATTATTTCACCCAACCACCAAACCAAAAATACTCATTTGCATATTTATTCAACTTTACAACATCAACCAAAGTTGATGTCTTCAGCTCATACGCAACAATAACAATATACTCATTACCGGTTTTAGGGGACAGTCTAATCTCTTGTATTCCCAAATGAGTTCCATCCGGAGAAAAAACTGACCAATATGCTTTTATTGGAATAGACTTAAAAGGAGTGACGGAAAACGTATCCCACGAAGTAATTTTATAGACCATGAGATTATTCTTACTAGGAGAAGACCAGGCAAGCATATTTCTGTCGCGCGACAAAGAAAGTTTCATTGTCTGAGACGCCCTTCCTCCTGCTGTCACTAAAACAAGGCCTATTTCCTTTATCTCCTCAGTATCCTTAATATCAAAAAGATGAACACCATCGTTCTTTAAAACCAAAAGTTTTTCTCCGTCTGGGGAAAATAGTGGGTTAGTTCCATTTGATACTTTAATTGCCCTTCCAGCAAAATCTGCCAGAAAAACCGTCCAGCTCTCCGGTAGCTCTGCGCCTTCTGCTTCTTTGACGTCAGTCCGCTGGACGATATATGCAATTAATTTATTGTTAGGACTAACAACTGGTTCTCTTTTGAAAATTTCTGGCCCTCTAGTAATTTGCTTTAAATTAGTACCGTCTGGAGATGCCATGTATATCTGGGAAACACCCTCACTTTTTTTACTTTGCGAAAACACCATTATCTTCTCATCGTCTGAAAAAGATGGTGAAAAATAAGCATTATAATCCGATGTCTGTGCAGAAGGGTCAACCAACACACGACTAAGCTTTCTCGTAAAAATATCATAGGAATAAATACCTAAAGGCATTGATGCGTTATCTGGAATCATCGAAAAAAGCATGTGGCCAAATACCTGTTGTTGAGATTGAGTTTCCTCTTCGGCTATTTTGGGAACGTCGTTTTTAAAAAAATCAAAGAGTGCTGGTTGAGAGAAAAACAAAAAAGAAACAACGGCAGCAGTGGCGACCAACGCAACAAGAGTTAGAATGATTACTACTATAGACTTTTTATTTTCCATAAAAATTACAAAAATATTATACTTATAATATTATCACATTTGCGCTGTAAACAACCTGGTTTTAAGCATATTAAAATCATTTACAAAAACCCTACTGCACACAGTAAATACTCCATATGCGATAAACGGAGCTGCAAAAACATCAATTGTATAGTGATAGTGACCAAGAAGAGCGCTGATTCCAAAAATTATAGCTGTGGATAAGAAAAAGTAGCGTAAAAACTTTCTGTCCCAAAAAACAAGAGACATCAGGTAGCTTGTCGCCACGTGTCCAGAAAAAAATAAATCCCCGCCAAAAGTAGCTAGGGAGTTAATCGGAATTGAATCAGGGTATATACCAATATTAGTCATATTAATAAATCCTGCACGAACAACCGTTAATACAGCCATAGTTTTCATCGCAAACGGCAAGTAGCGTGGAGTTAAAAAAAGCAAAAACAAAGTTATGTCACGAACTAGTCCAGTGATTTCCCCGTGAATGAAGCTCGTATCCATTCTAGGAATGTTGCTAAGGACAATATCATTAACATAATTACTTGCCCTTTCTGTCGCAAGGATACCAGCCATTGAGTTAATAATGGTTGCCAAATAAAGAAGACTAAACGAGAGAATGGCCGATAGCAAAAAATTTTTATCAAGCCATAGCCTCATATTATTTTCAAAATATTCTAGAATTTTCTGGGAAAAAGATGTCATCTTTGAAATAAAACAATTAATTAGCGCCTTCTGATTCTACTTCGCGAATTTTTCTTGAAAAATCATCCATGTCAGCGTAACGTCTAATCTTTTCACTAATAAGTGCGTCTTGCTTCATTTTTTCAAATCTAGTACTCGTTGCAATTAGATTATTGTCGTAAAGATATGAATCCGAAAAACTAGAAACAAAAATTTTGAAATTAAACAATGGCACATCGCTCTGTACTGATTTTTGTATGTGACGAACAACGTTGAGCGCACATGCATCGCTAAACAGACTATACCATGTCGGACTGGAGAATAATTCTTTTGAACGACCCAGCATATCTAAAGCAAGCGTCTTCCTACTTTCACTTGTTAAAACGAGCGGGTAAAGATAGACGGAATTATTTCGCGCAACGGCCCGCAAGGTTAAAGCATCATTTTCACTAGTTATCAAATATGCAAGTTCAAGTCGCCTAATTGTTGCATTAAAAAGTGAGTACTGCTCCCCTTTTTCTCTCCTTCCCTCTGGAGAAAGCGTGAAGCTTGTACCATCCTCAAAAACAAAAGAAAGCATTGTATGAGCCTTTAATTTATTGTCGCTGAATGGGACTAAAATATAATCAACGGATTTGATCTTATTTAAATCAAAAGTAGCGGTGTAATAATTTTTTTCAAAATCATCCTCGGTTATATATGAAAAATTCCTTATGTTATGTATCGTAACAATATCACCACTAAAACTAACTTCAGGTAATATTTGATACATAGAAATATACTTGTGGTTATAGGTTGGCCTTACCGTGGCATACCAAAAACCAAAAAATATAAATAAAACAAAGGACAAAGCAAACAGGGGTCTTGCAACTTTTTTAACAAACAAAAAAATACTTTGGAAAACTTTATTAAAATTCATTTATTACACAATATCGCATCAACATAAATAAAACAAAATGCCACCTAGGTTTCCCTGTGGTGGCATTGAAACAACAGAACATCTTCACTCCTTCCCCTTGATGGCCGAGATCAACTCCCGTAACTTATCCTTCACGCCACTGTCGATGTTTCCGGCATTTTGGACCCAGATGGTGAAGCCGAGAGTTTTTTCCTTTTCCCCGTTCTGGTCGACAAACGAACCACCGGCCGGCATCAGAATATCGAAATGATAGAAGGAGACATAGAACGTTCCGTGCTGAAGTGGGACTGCACAGTCGCGCACAACCCCTCTCTCGTTGATAAAAGACGACACGAGTTCCTCGCGACAAAGAATCTTTCCGTAACCAAGCCCATCAGACATGGCGTTATACACCGTCTTCTCGATTGCTTCCGGTGCCACCATGTTTGTCCTCCAGAGAATAACGGTCCAAAAAGTTCGATCTTTCTGAACACATACCGGAAAACGAAAGACGTTAACTCCTTCCTTGGGAAAAATCTGGCCGTTTTTGGGACAGTTAATGTTCCAAGAAAAACCGAAGAAGCTCTTTTCTTTGTTGCCAAGGTCGATGGTCCAGCCGTAATTCTCCAAGAGAAATGGCCTCATCTCGACAGCAGAAACAACCGAACAGAAAGAAGTGAGAAGAAAACAGAAAAATAGCTTTTTCATGGCACCCTCCTAAAAAATCATTTTACTCAAAAAACAAGTTTGTTAAAACACAAATCTATTGTAATTAATTCATAAATTACACTTTTTGTCAATGGTAACATAAAAATAAATACTAACTACCACCTGACCAAATATTGCTCCTTAAAAAAAATAAAATAGGGGGAGACACTTTCGTGCTCCCCCTGTTTCTTCTTGCTGGCGACGCCGGTCGGTTACATGCGCCAGATCTTCTGGATGGCGGCGGTCTTGGCTTCCTTGTGGATGTACGGGCTCATCTCGCAACCCATCGTGGCCACTTGCTTCAGGATCATCTTGTCACGCACGGCCTTGTTGACGGACGGAACGAAGCGGTAGTTCTGGGACGCCAGCCCGACGTCGAAGTTCTTGACGCGGCAGTTCTTGTCCATCTTCGAGTTGTACTTCTTGGCGAGAATGATGACGGCGACCTGATAGTCTTCCCCGCCGGCCACCCACATCGCGTCGGCGATGACCTGCCCGGGCTCGTTGCTTTCATTGGCGTTGGCGAGCATCGTCTTCCCCTTCCCGGGGTCAGCGAAGGCCGACGGCGCGAAGAAAACGAGGGCGAAAAGCGAGGCAAACAAAACACTCAGAAGCTTTTTCATGGACTTCTCCTCTTTTAATGATACTACGTTGTTTCGGGGACCCCCGAGACATTCCATACCAAATGATACCTATAATTAACTTTTTGTCAAGGGCACCTCAAAACACCGTATCTACATCATTTCTTTTGGTTTATGTTTGGTTACACCAAGAAAAAAGCTGAAATAAATGCCCCTAACCAACCTAACGTGGAAGCCATGCCACTAATCATAAGTGGCAACCTTTCTTTAAAATTAAGCTCAGCGTAAGTTTTTACAACCGCCACATTCATCAACCTTCCTATAAAAAAACTATTAACAATAAGGATTGAAACAAAAAACATTTTTAAGTAAAAAACATTTGACGCAAGCAGGTATTCTCGCATTGACCAAAAAAGAGTAACTCCAGTTATAATCATCAGGGACAAACCAGCAAGTACATGGTGGTGATATTTTAAAAGTATCGTTCTATTAAGTGTTGGCTCCTTCCCCAAGAACCACCTAAGAGCCTTGTGGTCAGCCAATAAAATTCCTATTACCGAAAATATAAGTGATGAAATATGTAGCGGAAAAACAATATCTGGAAGCGACATGCTATTAATGGTAATGATAATTATCGAGTAAGAGCCCCCACATAAAATGTGGTGAGTTTTTCCTCGGGCTTACTATCTCCTTCGTGCTGGCCAATAAACGCAGAGGTGCCATCTTTGCCACAAATAGAAAGAATCGCCTTGCTTCCACCAGGGTGTTTTGAAATCCAAGCAGTTAAATCGTAAACTTTGTCGTTGACCACAGACCAACAGCTAGCCTCTGAATTATGTAAAATGACATCAGCTAAGGTGTAAACTTTTTCCGCACTGGTTGAACTCACTGTCGGAGAAACCTCTACATTTTGACCGGATGAATTATCAACCGGACCGAGTTTGTAATCTCCACTATTCCATCCTTTTATTAAATAAAAACCAATCGCACCAACCACTAATAAAGTAATAGTTCCAATTAAAATATTTTTCATGGAAATATTTTATCATAAAAAATTATCCTACAAACAAAATACCCCCTTTGGGGGTATTTTGAAGATAATTCTTAAAAACTACCTATCGTCGTCATCTTCGTCGTCGTCACGAGAAGAAGTACTTGTGCCATTCCTGCTATCTCTTTCGTCATCACTTCGCCCTCTTTCATCGCCCCTAATACTTGTGGATGATGCGTTATTTCCTCTATTCCAATCATCTTTCTTTTCTCCTTTTTTATCATTATCTCCTCTCTTATCCATATCGTCTTCAATATCATTTCTGATGGCATTTTTAAGAGCAGTGACCCTCCCTTCGTTTGCTAATTTAATAACTTTGTGGAAACTATCTCTAGCATCAGCAAACTCTCCTGTTACTATTTTGGCCTTACCTTCCACAAGGGCGGTATTTGCCTCAGCAAAGAACTTGTCGACTTCAATAATAGTTTCTACTGAAAGCTCTGCCTTAACTCTCAAGTAAGCTCTTTTTGCAGAATCAAGAACATTTTCCGCTGCTCCTTGTTTTCCAAGAGCACTTTCTTTTGTTGTGCTAGCCTTATTATTTTCTTCGTCACTCTTAGAAATATCTTTTCCAAGTTTAGAATCTATTTTTTCGCGATGATCCTTAACGACATTTTCATTATTTTTCAATGAAGAAAGTATTGTTGCAATTTGCTCTCTTGTGCTTGTCGCAACATTTTTATTTTCAGAAAGCGCCTTAAGAACATCTTGGTGGGCCATCAATGCAGCTTCAAGACGAACTGCTAATTCAGACGAACTGGCCCCCTCTTTCTTAGAAAGCTCGTTTGCGCTTGAAGCGAATTTCTCAATCTGATTATTTAATCTTGATTCAAGATCATTTCTTTTTTCCTGATCAAAATCACCCTTAGCAACAAGTTTATCTACTTCTTGTAATCTGCGCTCTGTGAGTCTCTCCTGCCAAGCTGTTTTCGCCTCTTGTGATACAGAAAACAACCCGACAACTGGTTCATTTAAAGATATTTTAACTGGATAAAGTGCGTCACCTGGCAACGCATTCTCTGCTACAACCGATGTCCCTCCTGAGAGAGCTAATATAAGTGCAATAATTAATGTTGGCATATTTTTTAATTGATTAACTAATAAGCTGGTTACTAATGAAAAACCGTCTAACAAACTACCCTCGCTATTAAGACGCTCCTCAGCGCCATTTCTTACATCTGATTTTACTAAATTAATAGGGTTGCTATCAATATAAGATATCAACCTTTCATGAATAAGAGCCTTTTCGCTTTCTGAGAGAGAAATTTCCTTTAATTTTTTTAATTTTTCTTCAAAATTTGTATCCATGTTTTTATTCCTTACCACCCGCAATATTCCGCAAACGAGCTACCGCACGGTTAATCCTCACTGATATTGTATTTTCCTTCTCGTTCAAAATATACGCAATTTCCCTTGGGCTCATGTCTTCAACGTACCTCATCGTAATCAAGTCACGGTCATCTTTTGAAAGCTTTTGTAAAACAGAAAGGAAGATAGAGTATTCTGCTTGCAACTCGGTATTTTCTTTCGCCTCCATGTTTTCAAAAAAACCTAGTGGTAGGTCGCTTTCGGGAACTGATTTACTTTTTCGCCAAAAATCAATTACCGCGTTATGGGCCACTTTATATAAATATGCTTTCATATTTTGAACTTCTCCACCTTGAGCCAGATATTCCCAAGTTTTCATAAAAACATCTTGTGCAATGTCTTTCGCTATTTCTCTATCGCTTGTTTTAAAATAACAAAAACGAAAAATAGAGTCAGCGTGTAGGTTGTACGCTCCAAGAAACATATTTTCAATATCGTTTAAATGGTCTTCCATAGATTGAGACGAACAAAAACACCCATTCTTACTTGATGTAAATTAGAGAAATAAATTACTACTCCTTCTTTTTGTCTATTTTATCAAGACCAATAAGTTTAACTCCAAAATAAACAACAAGAGCTATCACGATAAAATCAATAAGAACACTAACAAAATCACCCCAGAGAATACTAACTGAGCCAATCTCTAGGCTTGCAGCCTTTAGCCCCCCCGCTGCACCTAAGGCGACGCTTAGAATTGGATTAATTATATCTGTAACCAAACCAGCTACAACCTTAGAAACAGCACCACCTAAAATAAAACCGACAGCTAGTCCGACAACCCCCTGTTCGCGAATAAAGTTTAAAAATCCTGTCATAAAATTAATTTAAGCTAATAATTACTAATAACTATTGTATCGCTTCTCCAAACGCCTCGTCTTCGTCGTCTGCGTCAGCATCAGCCTTTGTGGCATGAATTCGTCCGTCTATGTGGTTTGCTGGAGCATAAATCGTATAGACTTTTAGAGGTTCTGCTCCTGTATTTAGAAAATTATGCTTTGTTCCCGGAGTCACCACAACAACATCACCAGCGCCAACCAAGCTCTCTTCACCGTTTAAAATTACCTTCCCAGTACCACTCATAAAAAATAGAGTTTGCTCAACATGTCCATGTGTTTCTTCTCCGATTTCTCCACCAACCGGAATATCCATCACCACAAGCTGGCTTTTATTGCCTGTAAAAAGCACTTTTCTAAAATTGGTATTTTCTTCCGTTTGTTTGAGAATATTAGTTATGTATGACATTTGTTAATTTTATCTTAATTAAATAGGCTTTTCCACTAAAGGCCCGCGAACTTCAACCATATTGACAATCATTGATATGTGTTATATCCTTCATAAGGTTATTTATCGTGATCTTTTTGAGGAGGCAAAAAATGGCGACGACGGGTGACAAGAAAAAGTTGGCAAAACTGCTTGAAAAGCTCCGCAATCGTATCAACGAGAGCGGTAGCAAGAAAAGCTACTGGATTGAGCTTGAAGAACTGCGTTTCCTCTTGTGCTCAGCCAATTACGATACCTGCCAGCTCAACGCTGATCAGGGCGACGGCACTTTCAAGACCGTTGTCACGGTCGAGGGCAAGAAGTTCCAGTACGTCGGCGAAAAGGTGGAGTGCTAGTGGCTTCCACCAAAATCATCCTCGGCAAATGACGGGCGCCCTGCAACATAGTGCGCAAAACGTCTAGCAGCATCAGTATCGTCTCGGGAGGTTTCCTGCCAGGACGTCCCATACAGTTTTATACAGAGCTCTGCGTGCAGAGCTCTTCTTGTTTTTCCACTTGTCTCAAAAAATTTTGGGCTATGTGCAATCATCTCTTGGGCAACCGCGCTTGAGTAAGCCTTACAAGTTTTTTCCAAAGACTCATAAGCTCCAGTTCCCTCTTTCGGCAAAACAACATCTCTTCTTAATCGGGCGTCGTATGCCGCCTCTTCAAGATCGCTTTTTTGTTCAAATCCACCGGAAAGTTTTTCGCTCATATTTTTATTTTTACATTCTACCCCACAAACAACCAGTTATTCAACCAGCTAATCATCATTAGCAATTGCTTCCAGCTACATGTCCCGTCGTCCAACAAATCTGAAGACTATAACCTCCAGACGGCCTATCAATATTCAAAACATCACCAACTAAATAGAGGTTTGGTATTAATCGTGACTGCATTGTCCTAAAATCAACCTCCGTAAGCACAACCCCACCAGAAGAAACGACTGCCTTATCTCTGCCAAGTAATTCCTTAATATTAAGAGGGACTGCTTTCATTAGAGCAACAAGCTTCGTACGATCTACACTTTTTACGCTGTGGTTGGCCGTCTCTCCGTCAATTTCTAAAATTTGCAGTAATGCCAAACCAAGAGCTTCTGGAATTAGTCTGCCAATAGTATTTTTTAATTTTTTATTACTTTCAGCGACCAAAAGTGTTTGTAGTTTTTTCTTCAGCTCGCTGTGGTCAAGCTTAGGAAATAAGTCTAAATCAATCCTAACTTCTCCATATTGCAAATACTCACCAACTTCTCGGCTCATATTTAAGACAGTCGGACCACTAATACCCAAATGTGTAAAAAGTAATTTTCCTTTTTGAACGCCACGTTTTTCTCCATTTTGGAAAACAGTAAGTTTAATTTCCGATAAAGTCACCCCGCTTAATTTTTTAGTCCAAAAATCTTTTAATTTGAGTGGCACAAGAGCTACGTCATTTTCCACGATTTTGTGTCCAAGTTTTTTAAGCCACATAAACCCTTCCCCAGTAGAGCCAGTTTCAGGGTGCGAAGTTCCACCCGTCGCGAGAACACAGCTTTTGGCAATTATTTCTTTTCCTTTTTTTAATTTGATAAAAATATTTTTTGTTTTTTTATCAAAAGAAATACTAATAACCTCAACATCAGATTGTATTTCCACCCCACCATTTTTCACATATTTTACTAAAATATCCCAAACTGACTGAGCTTTGTCCGAAACAGGAAAAACCCTCCCTTCATTTTCTTCTTTTGTTGCCATTCCACGCTTATTAAAAAATTCGAGAGTTTCTTTCACTCCAAACTGAGCGAAGGGAGAAAAGAGGAATTTATCACTACCTTTATATTTTGAGAGCATCGTGCGAACATCTTTTTTATTATTGGTAACGTTACAGCGTCCACCACCAGTAATCAAAAGTTTTTTACCAAGAGTAGTATTTTTCTCAAGCAACAAAACGGAACGCCCAAGTTCAGCAGCTCTCCCAGCCGCCATCATACCGGCCGGACCTCCACCGATTACAACAACATCTATTACCTTATCTTTCATGTATATATTTTACTTCTCTAAATCCAAAGTTTCATCAATACGAATTTGTTCCACAAATTCAGGAACGTGAGAAACAATAATCATTGCGCCGAGATACTTATCCAAAGCTTGCGCAATAACTGGAATGTGTCGGAAATTTATGTGGTTTGTCGGTTCGTCTAAAATAAGTAATCCTGGTCGCAGAAGTACGAGCTGAGCAAAAGCAACAAGTCCTTTCTGCCCTTCAGACAAGCTACCGATTTTTGTTTTTACAATTTCTCCGGTCAAGAGAAATCCAGCGGCAACACTTCTCATTTTGTCTTCGTCTCTTGTTTCCATTACTGCCATCAAAGACTCAAAAACAGTGTCGTCAAAATTAAGCGTTGAAAAATCCTGTCGATAATAACCAACACGAACACCGTCTGCTATTGTTGCCCCTTTTGCTTTTCCGCTCGCGAGAGCCTCGAGTAAGGTGCTTTTTCCAATGCCATTCGGACCTCTCAACAACAAGTGTTGCCCACGCTTTAGAGAAATTTTTGCCTTTCTTTCAACTGGTTTATGATTTTTACCAATTACCGAAAAAGAAGTTATGCTTAGAATCTCTCCGACTACTCCATCTTGAGCAGGGATAATAAACTGCCTAATTGTCCTGTCTTCTTTTCTCACATCAACCATTTCCTCTTCAAGCTCCTCTGCTTTCTCTCTCATTCTTTTTGCAACAAGACGCATCTGCCCTCCTTTGTGGGCAAAGAAGTTTGATTTATCTTTGTTCTCTTGTATTTCTTTTGCTAGTTGAGCATTTTTTCTATTTTCTTTTTCGATACGCGCAGAAATCTCTTTAACCACGTCAAAATAATTACCTGCATATTGCTCAATCTTTCTAGTATGAAGGTCTAGATATAAAACCCCATGACTGAATGAATTTAAGAAATCAGCATCGTGAGAAATAACAATTACAGTCTTTTTGTAATCAATGAGAAATTTCGTTAAATGTTCAATTCCTTCTTTGTCTAAATTGTTTGTTGGCTCATCAAGAAGCAGTAAGTCTGGGTTCTGAATAAGAGCCGATGCGAGAAGTAGCCTAGCCTGTTGTCCCCCAGAAAATGATTTTACAATCCTCTCGTGTAGTTTTTCATGCCCCTTCAAATTAACAACCTCAAGAACATCATCGATTCTTGGGTCAATATCATAGACCTTGTCTGTAAAACACTTTTCAAAAAATGCGCGCACGGTCAAATCCAAGTCTTCACGTGGGATGACCTGTCGCGATAAAGCAATGGAAAGATTATTAACAATATTTATTTTGCCAGATTCTGGATGTAAACCCTTTGTAATAAGATGAAAAATTGTACTTTTACCTGCACCGTTTTGACCCATCAAAGTAATCTTTGTTCCACGACGAATAACAAAATCAGCCTCGTCTAAAATAGGCTTATTAACCCCGTACTCGAATGATACTTTTTCAAATGAAATTATGCTCTCTGATTTTGCCATAAGATATATTACTTTAGCACACAAAAATCCATATTATCTCCAGATAGGACATACACACTTGAGTAAAGCTCGAGGCGCAAACGAGCATTTGCCCGAGTCGTACAGAAAGGTACGATGAGGAAAAAGCGGAGTTTGCAACGAAGAGATTTGCCGAGTGCGGATGTCTTATCTAAAAGAAAAACACCCCGAGCTTTGGCCCAGGGTGTTTTTCTTAAACGTCAGCTTATGCGCGTGATACGTTTGTTGCTGCTGGGCCTTTTTCACCGTCAGTAACTTCAAAGCTGACAACATCGCCAACCTTTAGTTCATCAAATGTGACACCATTCAACTCCTTAGAGTGGAAGAAAAGATCCTTTGACTCGCCTTCGCGGGAAATGAATCCAAATCCTCTATCTGTGATAGTTTTGATTGTTCCTTGCATATTGATTTCTATATTTATTGCTACTTAAATTGCTACTACGAAACTCGACTCTGCTCCTGTGCTTAGGGATATGTATAACATAAAAGCCACGAAAAATCAATAATTAGAAAATCCGTCTCTATATGAGACGGATTTTCTAATGCATGACTACTTCTTATTCTTTTTTGGTTTCTTTGTCTCTTTACGAGGACGATCATTTCCTTTTGCCATAAAATTTAAATATTTGTTAGCTTCTAATAATTTAATTATACCAAATCAAATTTATTATTGTATTTTTTATACTAATTCATCTCATAAATTACATCTTTTCGCTCCACCACTATTTTCCATTTATTTCTCTTAGCATGTTTATATAGTTTCATATTGGGATTAAAACAAATCGGATTTGTCACCATTTCCAAAAGCGGAATGTCACTTTCTGTGTCCCCAACCCCGATTGAGCCCTCAAGTGTCAAATCTTCTTTTTCTACCGCCCTCTTCACTATATTGGCCTTATTCATTATGAGGTGTTCTTCGATAGGCTTTCCCGTGAATCGGTCTGTTGGGCCAATTTCCAAAAGACTTCCGTAAACCTTATCGAAGCCCAACCCTTTACAAAATTTTTCGGCAATTCCTTTTGGAGAATGAGTAATCGCCAAAAGAAAATACTTCTCTTTTTTCAGCTGAGTAACCAAATCTCTAGTATAGCGATATGTATGATTTTGATATCTTTCTATGACAGTCTCTGATGCCTCAGCAAAATCAGCATAATGAACTCCTTTAATGTGCCCGATAAATGATTTCACTACCGCCCCGATATATGATTCGTAGTCACCCTTACGCATAAGCCAGTGTTTATGTTCTCTCTCATATTCTTTACGCGCAGACTCATCTATGTTTCCGCGCTCAATAAGGACGTCCATCAATTCAATCAAAAGACTTGAGCGAAAAATCGTCCCGTCTATATCAAAAATGGCTACTTTTTTCATCTTATTATTATATATCATAACGCTAGCCAAATAATGACCGCACGACAGTGTCCTATTTTTCCCAGTCTAATTTAATCCTTTTTGTGAAAATCTTTGCAACAATGAAAAAACCAACACCCCCCAAGGCAACCCACAACAAAAGACCTTTAATATCACTGAAGATAAGTGCCCCACTTGCATAGACCGCAACAATAGCGAATGGTATCTCAGAAATAAACGTTGCCAATAAATATTTAGTAAAGTTGTAACGCAAACCACCCAAAACAAGCCCTGTTATTTCAGAAGGTAAGGCTAATCGAAAAAGAACCACGAGAATAAATTCTGAATTTTCAGAAAGTTTTTGCTGATAAGCTACAACTTTTTTAAGAAAAACACTTCTTTTGAAGATCGTGTAAAGTCCATATCTCCCCAACACATAAGAAACCAGCGAACCAATAACCCAACCAGTGATGAGAAAAACAAATGTGAGTGTCTTCCCCCAAGCCAAAACAGCAAATGGAACAGCGGGAAGACTTGAGAACATTGATATTACCGTTGAGAAAGCCGCAAACAAAATAAAAATCAAAACTCCGGTCGTTCCACTCTCGATAATATAAAGATTAACCAGATTCTCAATATTGATAAACTGAGACTGAAATAAAAGCGCAGCACAGAAAATAACGATGAGGCCAAAAAAGACAACGAGAACTGATAATTTTTTCTCCATTTAATTAAAGTTTAGCACGGTTCCATAAAGCACAAAGACAACCAAGGCAAACCAGTGGTATTAACCAAACGGCCTATAAAATCGATAGTTTAGATGTATTGCTTAGCAAAAGATTCGATTTTTCGAAGAACTGGCAACATTCCACGGCCTTTTTTGGTCAATACATAAGAAACCGAAAGTTTATCAATTGACTCCATTTTTCTATCCACAAAACCCTCGCTTTGAAGTTTTTTTAAGCGACTAGTCAGAGTGACTGGATTCAAATCACCAACCTCGCGCTGAAGTTCACAAAAACGTTTTTCACCAGTAGAAAGAGAGTTCACAATAAAAAGTGTCCATGTATCACCAAAGATTTTAAGACCAGTAGCTAAAACCTTCCCACAAACAGGATTACTTTTTGTTTTTTTGTCGCCTTTTTTGGAAATTGCTTGACTCATTGATTTAAATAGAATACTATAGTTTTTATAGTACTATAGAAACATTAGTAATAAACATATTGTACGACATAAAATAAATTATGCAAGAACAAATCAAAAAGGCGCTTTCTTGGCGTTATGCAGTTAAAACATTTGACCCAGCTAAAAAAGTAACGGATTCAGATTTAAATACAATCCTTGAGAGTGCTCATATGGCACCGAGTTCATTTGGTATTGAGGCCTGGAAGTTCATTGTGGTTTCAAACCCTGAAATTCGCGCAAAAATTAGAGCAGTTAGTTACGATCAAACAAAAGTGACTGATGCTTCTCATTTGATAGTAATCGCCCGTCGTACTGATGTTCGCGAAAATATTACTCGCGAACTAGTCGAGCGAACAGCAAAAACTCAAGGTAAAGATATCTCCGAACTAAAGGGTCTTGAAGATATGGTGGCTGGTGCCATCTCACATAAGGCAGGAGACGCAGTTGATGCTTGGGCACAAGCTCAAACTTATATCCCTCTTGGTATGATGATGGAAACTTCTGCCCTCTTAGGTATAGACGCTGGGCCAATGGAAGGCTTCTCCGGCGCAGAAATAGATGAGATTCTCGGACTAAAAGAGAAAAACCTAGCAACAGTGACGATGCTCGCACTAGGATATCGTGGAGATGATGAGTTTGCAGATCTTCCAAAAACACGTCGCTCATTCGACGAAGTTGTTGAATTTGTAAAATAAAAAATATCAACAGGAATAAAAAACTCCGACATAAATCGGGGTTTTTTATTTGCTTGTCTGGTGCTAATTTTCTACTTTTTTAAATCGTGGAATCTTGACCCCATCCTTTTCTACAAACTCCTTAAACATCAGAAGCGGCCGCACCCACAATTCTCCATTGTCTAAATGTTTATAGAGAACCATTTTTTCAAGCGTTTCGCTGTGGTTCACCACCCCAACTACTTCATATAAACCACCTTTGTAGTGTTCGTATAAACCTAATTCTATTTCGTCTTCATTTTCCATTATCTTAATTTTTCTAAAACAAGTCTTTTTATTTCTTCTTTATCAAAATGACCACCGTTACTAATTCGCAAAAGAGGAAATCCTGCCCCGCTTAAAATCCTCTCAACTTCTTCGTCTCTTTTCTTTCTATTCTCTAGCTCATGAGTTCTATCATCTAGCTCAATGGCAAGAAGTGGTTTTATGTCTGCCTTATCGCAAATTACGAAATCAACTGATTTTTGATTGACGTGTCGAAATGGGAAAATTCTTTTCCCAGAATATGGTTTTGGGTAAATTATTTCATCCAAATGCACTTGAGGAAATACGTGATATTGACCACCTATAACCTCAATTAAAACATCGAAAAAAGCGTGCTCAGCCCGAGTCATCAAAAAATCTTTGCGACCGTAATTAAAAACGGGTTTCCCATTTTTGTCCGAAGATTCAACTGTTGTAAATGTTTCAACCGCAATTACAATAGCGACCACTAAAGCCGTAAAAACTATCGCAATCATTATCATTGTCATAAAGTCTATTTATTCAAAAAAGTTATGGTTAACTGAAGGACTGTAGCAAAAGAGACCCAGAGCAGATAAGGGATGTTCACGAGAGCCACCCATTTCATATGTGGATAAATAGAAACCAGCGCCCAAATGAGTGTTGCAAGAACAAGGAGAATATCAACCGAAGCAAGATAATTATTTTTCAAACCAAACTGAATCCACGTAAAAGAAAGGTTAAAAATTAAATTGAGTGCAAATGGTAAGGCAACTAGCCACGAGATTTGCTTCTGCCACAGCATCAAAAATACTTTTCCAAAAGACACTGCTATCAAAAGATAGAGCACACTCCAAACCGGTCCAAATATCCAAGCTGGCGGACTCCATGTTGGCTTAATCAATTCTTGGTAATTCGTATAGTTTTCCATCCATACATATTACCCTATCCTCTCCGTCGCAACCACAAAAAAAGCGTCCCGAGGTTATCGGGACGCAATTGAGTAAAACAAAACTAAGGTACGATAGCGCCATCAAATCAGCGACATCCCCCAGTAATCGTGGTGACCACGAAATTCTGGAGAACCGCCGTCCTTCGATGGGCCGATGATTGCTTCTTTTCCGCGAAATTTTTCGAAGGTGCTATCCTTCTCAACTTCATTCGCGTAAACCAGAACACCACCGTTGACGTGATGTGCCGGGATAGCAAGGCTCGTCGGCCCACGTCCTCCGAAAAACTGCTTCTCAGAATAAACGCGAGTAAGGGCATTCTTTAGGAAAGGGATGTCCTCCTTCAGATAAGCACCGCCGTAGCTCATGAACCAAACCGGGTCGTGACTGAGCCAAATTGTTGTTGTGCCAGCAGACTTTCCCGCGCCCGAAACGCAGTAGCGATCAACAACAAGAAACCACTTCCTTTTGTACAAAAGCCCGGCGCTATAAGAGACCTCCTTGCTGTCAAAACTTCCAGGAACTCTGACCACTTTCTTGTGGTCCCCGCCCGCCACCCAACCATGCAACATCGCATAGAAGAAGGCCTCGCGGGCACCCGCAAGAATTTCGCTTCTATTCTTCTTCATCTTTCGCCTCCTCGTGTAAGGTGCATCGAGCGACACAATAAAGTGACGCGACGTTAAAACTACCCCCTACACCCTACAATAAAAACAACGTATGTCAAACCAACCATCAAATATGGCCTATCTAAAAACAAAGGAACCGCTATCAAACTTTAGAGAAAAAACTAACTCCCCTTTTGAAGTAAAGTGATAACTCTGAGTATCCCTTAACATTTTCAAAAATTCGCTTTCTTGAGAACCGTCACAGTACATCATGGTTGATATCATTTTACTGAACGTAATCTGACTTCCATCAACCTCGTAATTTCCGCCGACACCATTACAATCTGTTGTTGCAGAAAAACTACCATCGCTTTTGAGGGTTAGGCTAAAAATATTTTCTTTTTTGGGAACTATCGTC
Source organism: Candidatus Paceibacterota bacterium (assembly GCA_041661305.1). Classification (NCBI taxonomy): domain Bacteria; kingdom Bacillati; phylum Minisyncoccota; species Minisyncoccota bacterium. The sequence continues at coordinate 129,936 of JBAZUR010000001.1, read as the reverse complement.
TGGTCATTGTTGTACGAGGTTGAAACCCAATTCCATTTTTTCATACCAAGAGTCATACGGGCGGAATCTGCTTCGCCTTCAAAATTTTGAGCAACTTCTCCGAATTGCATTGTCTTTGGATCAAGCTTCAACCAGATACTTTTTCCCATGGATGGTCGTGCCGTCATGGGTTCCCCAGGGAGACGAACGGCATAATTAACAACAATAACGTTCTGTCTTCTCGTACCTCCGTCTATTTCTTCTTCCTCCATATGAGTCGTCTGCGGAGCAATGCGGTCACCCAATAAAACAGCATCTGAGCCTATGTACCCAGACGGAGTATTTAAGGCTGCGACAACATAAAAAAAGGTTCCGCTTCCCCCTGTCTCTTGGGTTAAAAGAAAAGCTATATCTTCTCGGCCGTCATCATCAAGGTCGTGCTTAACCTCATTTCCAAAATAGCGAGTAATTATTTTTGAAGCTGAACCAGGCGCAACCTCAATCTCTGAAACACCATCCGTCAATTTAACTTCTCTTCCATCTAAAACATATGTGGCATCAAGATAGCTTTGTGCCAATTTTATTTTTCCCTCTTCGTTATTTTTAGGAACAAAATTATGTGGCGGTGGCAAAAAATTCATGCCGACAAACAAAAGCGCTACCACAAAAATGAGCACTAGTATTTCTTTAAAAATAAATTTCATATATTTTGTTTATTTAAAAATAAGTTTGTAATCCAAAAACCTGTCAACTCATTATATATTGAAAAGAAAAAAGGCGCTCCCGGAGGAGACGCCCTTGTATGGTGCCGATATTACTATCGGCGGTTGTTGTTGCCGTTGTCGTTCAGGTCGAGGCCTTGGTGCCACCCGGCGGCATGATTTCGTAGCCGAGGCCGGTCAGGTGGTCGGCGCAGAAGCACTCGAGTTCGCCATTCGTTGCCGTCATGAAGCCGCCCTTGCCCTTGATCGCGATCGAATCGGTACCGTCGATCTTCTGGCTTTCCAGCGAATGCACTTCCACGCCGGCGACGGGGGCCTTCCCCGAATGCTTCTTCCAGCCGTCCTTGGCCAGAGCCGAGCGGTCGATCATGCCGACGATGTTCGTTCCAGCGAGGATGACGGAAATCTTGCTGGGAACAAAGGGGCCTTTGCGTTTCGATTGGTTGAATTGCTGAGTCATGGGATGAATCTCCAAAAGATTTATGGGTTTTTGAACGAGAAACGGTTTTAAAGAGCATCCACTTGAACCACGTGGGACAAATGAAATCGACCCCAAAAAGGTCGATTGGGCTATATTACACGACTTAAAATAGGTGTCAACTAATACATCAGCTCTTCCTCTTTTTTCTCTTCCTTTTCTTCTTGAGCCAAAAGATCAGCGTATTCTTCCTCCGCTTGTATTATATTTTTTTCCTTCTGTGATTGTCGTAGCATTCTTGCTCCATTTGTTTCCCAATCGTGATTTTTCAAAAGATTCAAAGCAAATCCATAAAACCCTTTTCTCGCAGCCAGATTGGACAAATCGATTTTAAGCTCCTCTGCTATCATCATTCTCTTTTCAAAAAAATCTTTTCTCCCGAAATTGCTAACATCCGCATCCAAAATATAAAAATTATTACTTCTATCATGAACCAAGGAAGGCTTTCCGTCCTTATCAACTTGAACTTGTGTATCTAAAATATTTGCAATTATTTCTGCTCGGGCTTCTTCTGACAGCGTTTTGTATGCTTCACTTTGTTCAAACAACCTGACTGCATTTGGCTCATTTTTTTGATATTGCTCAACAAAACCAACATCATGCCATGCGGCAGAAATCGCTTGTTGTTCTATTGTCTCTTTGTCAGCTCCGTCAGCAAGCGCAAATAATATTGTCTCCATCACAACATCTTCGGTATGAGCCCTATTGTGATAACGAAGTTTCTCGGCAGGTAGTCGATCAAGAATAGCAAAAGCTTCAGAAACTTCCGGTTTCTTCATGATTTCAGCATAAATGGCGAGGGCTTCCTTCTTTAGCTCCCGCTCTAGGCTTTCTTCTATAATTCCGTCTTCCATTCTTTCCATATCTAAAAGATAGCAGATTTATGATTTTTGTCTCGTTTTTTTGGTTTTTATTAAACCCAGCTTTTCTGCCCTTGTTAGACGCTTAAGTTCAACCTCTCTCCCTCGCGCTTCTTTCAGTGTTTCAAACGCCTCAGAATAAACGAGTTCCACTGGTCTTCTAATTTTTGTGTAATGAGCCCCAGACTTTGAGTTGTTGTGCTCTCCCAACCTTTTTTCTAAATTATTAGTCGAGCCAATATACAACGTATCGTCAGCGCACTTTAAAATGTAGGTAAAATTGACCATTAGTTAATATCGCGAAAACCAAAACAGTAAACTCGCTGTCTTAAAAAACTAAACGTCCTGCCTTCCCCAACGCACGCGAGCCCACGCTCTTTCATGAAGATAGTACAACATGGTGCTGTACAGGTTCACAAATAAAACAATTCCCGCCGAAAGAGCGATGTTGTGAGTAAAAAGATATGCGACAGTTGAATCAACTCCAACGGAAAGAGCACGGTAGCTAATAGATTTTATTGCCGAACGATGATGAGTTTCAATTGATTTAGTTTCCATTTTCAAATCATATCAAACAAAACAAGAACAACGAACGTCGGCAAACATTGTTTAAAGTAAAATTTTGGGAATAAACTTGGTTCCTATTTTTTCTCCGCGCACCACATCAAGTAAAATATTTTTTTGTTTGCCGTTTACAACATGTACGACTATTCCTTTTTCAGACAATTCTTTAGCAATAGCAAATTTTGAAACCATCCCCCCGCGCCCAGACGACGACTTACTTGGACTGATAAGTTTGGCGACCATGTCAACATTAGAAAAATCGACTTCTGCAATTGCATTATTTGTTTCATCTAAAATACCATTGGTTCCAGTGAGAAGAACCAAACTATCAACACCAAGTTGCTCCGCCACAAGTGAAGCGAGTTCGTCGTTGTCTGTAAAAAGTAGCTCTGATGTCGCGACTACATCGTTTTCATTTACAATCGGAATTACGTTATCTAAAAGCAAACCTTCAAAACAATTTTTCATATTGAGATAGTGCGTCTCATCTCGAAAATCCTCTTTTGTCGCCAACACCTGAGCACAATAATAATTATATTTTGCAAAAAACTCAGAGTACGTCGACATGAGCTTCACCTGTCCAATAGCAGCAAAAACTTGTTTTTGTACAGTCTCTGACTTTATCTCCCCGAGTGAAACCAAGCTCTTCCCAGCGCCAACGGCCCCTGATGTCACAAGCACCACCTGTAGTCCATTCTTTCGCAACTCGACTATTTGTTGAACAATATGTTCAAGAACCCCTAAATCAAGCGTTCCGTTCTCCCGAGAAAGAACCTTCGTTCCGATTTTTACAACAATTCGTTTCATTTTATTTATAGGCTTTTAAGCCGCTTCAAGCATGTGTCTTCCTTCGACTTCCCTTTCTTCTCCCCTAAGAAATGCGTCAATCATTCCGAGATCACCGGCGAATGTTGTCTTGTCGTCATTAGAAATGTCGCTTTTGGCGAGTTCGCTTTTTATCCACATATATGTCATTTCCTTGCTCACCTTTCCGCTTTTTGCGTGTTGAATCAGAATGACGAGAACTTTCGGCAATGGCATCTGTTTTTTATATGAACGCGGGCTCAAGAGAGCATCTGTTACATCAGCAAGATGAATAATATCTGCCATAGAAATTCCAACGACATCAGCTCCAACCTGAAGAGCTTCTACAGACAAACTTTCGTTTGCAATATTCTCTCGCGCATAATTATGGTGCATGCCAGCAAGTTTTGCCTCAACAGGAAAACCTGCACTCTCCAAAATACGACGCGACTCATCCTCGTGCGCCATAATTATTTCGGCAATAGTATTCTCTGAAGAAAAACCTCGCTTGGTTAAATCGCGAACTTCCTCTTCAGAAAGAATTGCCGAGACTGGGCAAACTTGCATTGGTCGCACTTCTTTTGCATTAAGATCACTTTTATATGTATTGAGACTAAAAGGAACACCTGACAGCGCCGAAATATGGGCACGAATTGAATCTGCTTCCTTTCCTTTAGTACTTACGGCTAAACTCAAAATATCCCACCAATTTGTATTTGAAAGTGGGTTGTCGAGAATTGAACGAGGTATCACAATTTTGCCGATATCGTGAAGCAAGGCCGCACGCAAAAATTCTTCAATCTGAATATTTTCCGCAATAATATTTGCGTCGAGATTTACAGCCGAACCATCTGGTCGAATAAGTGTTTCGTGAATTTTGTGCGAGAGAATTTCCAAAGTACGAATACAGTGTTCAGCCGTATCTAAGTGAAACAAACGCATAACGGTGAGCATCTCCCAATCTTTTTCTGCGGGACTAAAATGTGCCTTTTCAATACGCGGGTAAAACTCCTCTTTTGTCCGCTCCATACACCCTTCCAATAGTTTTTTATCAGAAAGCTCTTTTATGATATTTTCGTACGAACCACTTTCTGTTATATCGCGTGCTTCTTCTTCAGAGGAGACTTTTCCAGAGATAAGATTATCTTCTTCTAGTGATTCTTGATGAGTCATACTTAATGCTAATTATATCAAAATCCTGAAAATATTGGTATATTTTCAGTGCATAAGCGACTATCGTCCACATTTTTTTCAAATAATCAGTTAGCAAAAAATTAGCAGTTCATGTAGTGTTCTAAACATATGACTATTATCAACAAAATTAACTCCGCAGAATTTGTACGGGGAATAGTTGGGACTAATGACATCCTCGAAGATGGCGTGCCTCAAATCGCCTTTGTTGGACGTTCCAATGTTGGTAAATCAAGTCTCATAAATTCACTCGTAAATAAGAAAAATCTCGTGAAGGTCGGCAAGACACCGGGAAAAACTACCGAAATAAACTTCTTTTCTATCAACAACAGAAAGTGCTATTTTGTCGATTTGCCAGGCTATGGCTACGCCAAGGCGTCACCAAAAGAGAAGGAAAAAATCGAGAAACTTATTCTGTGGTATCTAATGTATTCAAACACAACCCTGCACAAAGTAGTGCTCATTCTCGACGTTAAAGCTGGCTTCACCGCTTTCGACGAAGAGATGATTCGAGTTCTCCGAGAAAAAAACTACCCTTACCTCATTGTCGCCAACAAAATAGACAAATTAAACCAAAAAGAAACAGTGGCACAAATGCGCGCAATCGCACAGTCGTCTCGTGAAGAAAACATTTTCCCGTACTCAACACTCACAACAAAAAATAGCGGAAAACTTTTGCAAAAAATTTTAGAGTAAGTACTCTTACTTGCTAAAAAGAAATTCTACTAGAACAAAAATTATCCAGAACAAAAGGAGCGCGTGCGCTTCTTTTTTTGTGAGAGTCTCTCCTGTCTTCATAAAATAAAATAAGACAAACGAGGCCACCACCATAAACACACCGGTGATGTAAATAATCTGAAGTGGAAATGTGAATGGACTAATGAGCGCGAGGATTCCAACTACGATAGTCGCGTCGGCAAGAACAGTCCCTAGGATGTCGCCGATAGCAAGAGAGTCATCTTGTTTCTTAACCGAATGCAAAGCAAAAAATAATTCTGGCATAGTTGTACCAAGTCCGACGACAAGCATACCAATAAGAATCGGGTTCACTCCAAGATAATTTGCCAAACCCACAGCCGAGGCGACAACAAAGTATGCGCCGACGAGCAGTACTGTCATACCAAACAACAGCATAAAAAAACTTTTTACCTGACCATTGTGTCCTGTCAAAGTACTCTCGCCATCACGACCGTCCCTGAGCGCGAGATAATAAAAAACTCCTCCGGCAATAATAAGGGCCAAGCCTTCCATTCTAGAAAAATGTCCATTCAAACCAAGGACAATCGGCAAAAGAAGTATCAGCGGGTAAACAATGTTATTTTTTAAAATCTTACTCTCCACCACTATTTTTCGTCTTGCCAAAAACACAACCACCGCAAAAACCAAAGACAAATCAGCGACATTAGAGCCAAGTAGCGTGCCGAATCCGAACGCCGGAACACCTTTAATTGCTGAGTTTATTGCAATAAATGTCTCCGGAAGAATAGAGATAATTGCCACAATAATAAAGCCGACCGTATATTTTGAAAGGTGAAAACTCTCCGCCAAGCGTCCAGCGTATCGCGTTGTCATCGTCGCGCCTTTTATAACCATAAAAAGCGAAGCGGCAAAAATAAATAAACTGTTAATCATTAATCATTTTTTTAAATCTATGGAACATAAACTTCTTCTATGTGTATCACTTTTCCGTTTTCAATTGTGACATTATACGGCACCTTATCCCACTGAGCACTCTTGTCAGAAACGAGCTTGGCAAAATCAGAAAATCCAATTTCACGGTCTAGTATTCCTAAATTTCCAACTTCCCAAGTCTTCATAAAAAGAACCACACTCGGATCAACCGAAAGAACCTCATCTTTTTCCAAAGAGTTTGAAATAAAATAATCATTTGGAAGACAATCAATACGTGTTTCTTCTGTACAGTGGCCTGCTTTAATTGCCGCCTCCTCTCCTTCGACACCAGAAAGCCAAACAGTTTTATCAAATTTAATTTCTCCTTTTTCCACATCAACGCCGTGGATAAAACCAAAATGAGTCCCATCTCGAGAACCTACAAGTTCCTCAGTTTCGTTCACAACCTCATTCACAATCTCTTGTGGAATATATTCTTCGCTACTTTTATTGTTAATAAAATAATATCCGGCACCAATAACTCCGAGAATTAAAATAAAAATAATTACGTTTCTATAGATATTCATATTCTTTTATTATAAATTCGCCAGCCGAATTAAACAAGAATTATTCAATAATCGTCCTTAAACCTCGCGGACCTCTCCAGCCGGCACCGAACTCTGGTTGAATATTATTTTCTTCCAGGTATTGCCTCATCATTCCTTGCATTGGCCCTCTTCTAGTTAAAGCCTCATTCAATCCGGTCATATCAAGAACCCACCCCGCCGAAAACACAACAGCCACAAAAACAACAACTATAATTTTGTAGTCCAACTTATAAGAAAAATCATATTGGCGAAGTAGCCATATTCCAACCACTAGTCCCAAAATTGCGACAGCTGGCGACCACCATGGAAAACTCGTCAGTAATTGTTCTGCTCGATATTCCCCCATTGGTCCGTGAGCCCTCAAAGAAAAACGCATCAATCCAATAAGAAAAACAGAAATCAATACAGAAGAAACCAGTCCCACAAAAGTGAGGACTGAACCCATGACAAAATATATCCTCGGGCGCATCTTCACCTTGCCCTGATGAATTTTGCCCATGACAGACTCTTTAATATTTTTTAGTTCTTTTGACATAGATGTTTCATTAATATTTTTGCCCTACTTATGCGCGTTGCGACCGTCCCCATTGGTATTCTTAATATATCACTGATTTCCTCATAAGATTTTTCCTCAATGAAGCGTAATATCAATGGCTCAGAATAAAGCATTGGCATCTCTCCTAAACATTTCTCGACCTTTGCGACAACCTCTTTTTTTATAAAATCATCTTCAATATCTTCGTCACTCTGAAAATCCATATCATCTGGAATTGATATCTCTTTCTTGTTTTTCTTTAGAACATTCATTGCTTCGTTGTGAACAATTCGATATATCCAACTAGAAAATTTCTTTTTTGTATCAAAACTATTCAAATTCACGAAAGCTTTAATGAAAGACTCCTGAACTACATCAGCTGATTTGTGCTCATCTTTAATTAAATTATTGGCATAACGAAAGAGCTTGCTCTGATATCGTTCAACGATTATGGCGTAAAGCTCCTGATCGCTAGAACGAACTTTTCCAATAATTTCCTCGTCAGATAGTTTTTTATTCCTTTCCTCGTTCATAGTTTGAGTATACCAATTACACAGCAAACTCCAGTTTTGTGGCTGGAGTTTGCTGTGTAAAAACATTACCGTTTATCTGCCCATCATACCCCTCCCCATTCCGCCAACTTTCTTCCCCAAACCATCATGGAGTCCTAATCCCATCTCTTGTCGAATCTTCTGTGCTTCAGTAAATTTACCTTGTTCTGCCAATTCGTGCGCTTCGGCAAATTTTGCAAAGTTATCTTTATTAACAACTTGCATTACTCTGCCTCTTCCGGGCATAAGATTTTTCCAAGCTGTATAATCTTTGCTCTCAAACGCCTTCTCCATTGAAGCGTGACGTTCCGCTGAATAATTTGGGCCTCTAACTGACGGATCTCCTTGGTATGCAAAAGCTGTACCAGTAAGTGCCCCCATAGCCCCAAGCAAGAGTGCCAATGCGCCTAATTTTAATGTTCTTTTTTCCATGTTATTTTTATTATTTTTTATTAAGTAGAGATTCGCGATATCTCTACTGTTAGTACAACGCGATATACAATTTTCTTTCATTTAGACAAAGATTCCCTCTGCACCAACGCTCAAAAAGCTCATTCCGATTGAAATGAGCTTTTTGACGAGTCGAGTATTGGCTTCTAAAACTAAAACTACTTCTTTTTCGTTTTGCGACTTGCGAGCATTTCCTTCTTTATAGCAAGGCGCTTCTTTGTCTTTTTAGAGCGAGACTTTCCCCTATTTATATGAAATCCTTTTACTTGTGGCATAGTCGTCCGATTGTAGCACCTTTTTTACTGGGTTCAAAGAGCTTTGCTTTTCTTCTCTCGTTTTGTTTTTCTTTTCATTTTTGAGCAAAACCACTGAAAACAATCAACAATTGCTCCCTCTTTTTCTAGTCGCAGAAAATCTTCCCGACTTTGTAATTCTTGATAATTCTCTGCGACCTCGGCACCACGATGAAGCACCGCATGAAGATGAGCGCCGGTTGTGGATGCGCCGGTGTTGCCGGAATAAGCAATTATCTCTCCTTCTTTGAATTTTCCCACAGCGGGCAATTCTTTTAGATGACACAGCTCAAGGCCCCAAGTAGTTTTTCGATAATCAAATATATACACACCAACATTTCCTTTATATTTATCAAACCAAACTTTAAACATCTCACCGTTCGCCGGAGCAAATATTGGCGTACCAACTGCAATTTTAAAATCTGTGCCTACATGTGTGCCTGTTTTTGGGTAATATTCCCACAAAGGAAAAGCCCCGAATGGATTGTCCGCATTGTAGACCTTCCTAAAATTTTTAAGAAAATATCGCACGAAAATAAGTTGATTTATATGAAGCTAAAATGACGGGAGAAAAGTTTGGCCGGTGATAAGAATCGTTGCAAAAATAATCACGAAACAAGCAAAAAATCCGACAATCTTAGCAAAGTAGATAATAGCTTCTCTCTTCTTGCCTTCAACTAGTAGAGATAACGGCTCAGATAAAAACAAGAACCCCATAACCGCAGCTGACAAAACAAAAATACTCAGCATAGTCATCGGAATAATTATAGTTTCAGGCACATCTTTCAAAAAACGAGAGGCAAGATATATAACGGAAATAAGAGAAACAATATATAGTGCGGCGGAGAATGCGTATAGGAATGGTTTTTTCATAAAAAGATTATATCAAGTTGTGATTAAAATATTAACGGCTCGTTCCACAAGCCCCTCTCGTCTCTTTATAACAACTACTTCAGCATCTGTGTTACTAACGCCACCATATGTTTTGCCTTCGATTCACAGTGTGCATTTTTTGCACATTGTCTTTTCATCCTTAATTTTGTCTTGGTTGCGGGATGAATCTGACTGATTCAAGAAGTGGAGTAAAATCTTTTCGCAAATCTGATTCAGCGTCCATATAGTTTCCGCTGAGCACATATACGTTCTCGCCGTGAGCCACCACCACATTGTCTGATTCATAAAGACCAGTAGCAGAATATCTAATTGCGTTTGCTCCACCGAGAACATACTCACTCACCTCGCCTGTTTTAAGATTGATATTGCTGTATATGTTATTCGCATTTGCCCACGCCTCTGACTGTTGTTTCTTTGAATTCTTAAGCACTTGAATAGTGATAGTTGCTGGACCCTCACCACCGACAGGCATTGGTCTCTCGGCGTCTTCAGTCCTCATGAGTACAATCGTGCCAAGCAAATCTTCAGCTGACTTCGATACAAAGTGTTCTTGTATCACATATCCGTCTGGTCCTGCGCGATAGGCAAATTCGATACCAAGCACTTCGTTTGAATAATTTGGATACGTGTTGTTATTATTTGTCACTTTCTTTTCATCAACTGTAAGCGAGAAATAAACCCCGACAGACAAAGCGATTAAAATTGGGATGATTGTATAAAAATTTTTCATATTCATTATTTCTTTAAAAAATCTGCGCGGAGGAATAAAAGACCTAGGGCGAGAAAAAGGCCTGCTTCAATCCAATTACTTCTTTGAATTGCTTCTAGAAGAGCAACACCAAAGAAAAGGGCAAAGATGGCTAAATTTGTGTATGGTACCTTTTCCATTTTTGTATTATATCATTTTGGTGCCCGCAAAAAATCTATCTCGGGAGAATCTTTATTACATTTTCCGCGAGTCGTAAGCCCAGTGAAGCAATGCTTGTCTTTGCCGAGGTCGGCAAAAAATATCTCCGGTTCGGCAATTGTTTTTAATTTGCACAATGTGCCTGCGTATGGCTCTCCACCTTTTTATTTGTCGCTCATCATCAACAGTCCGACGCCCAATGTAATATCTGCAGTACCACTGAAACCATCCACGCGGATCTTGTGGATGAATCCACCCTTTAGTTTTCCACACAGAAAGCGGTTGGCTCGCATTTATGCCGAAAAAGTTCAGTTCTTTGTGGCGTTTTCCATCAGGCGACAATTTTGCTTTCACAAACCAACTCCTTGGAAACTCTTTAGGTTTATCAGAAAAATATAATCCGCCAAATACACCGAGCTCAAGCATTTCCTTCGGAGTTAAGTCCGGCTTAAAATCTTGGTCGCCGGCATTTTTTATTGTTTTTCGTGGCATATGAATTGCTGAATGCTTCGGTTTCGTAAAGTCTACCATTTTAAAAATATCATTTGCCCCCTTTTCTAAACTGATTTTAAGACTCTCCAAATTTCAACCATCGCCAAAGTATCGAGATGACAATAATCCTTGAGTGCTTGTATTTTCATATTTTTGTCATTTTCAGAATATTCTCCAGACACAATACGATTCCATGTGTCGGCTGCCGTACCTCCTTCTTGAATGTGCATATCTTTATAAGACAGAGTGGGAACAAGAGCAGGCAAAACATATTTTATTGAAGCACTACCTTTGAATTTTGGGTGGTCATACATTGTTGTCTTGCCAAAGAAAGGAATCATCAGGTCAACTACACGATTATTCACTTCCTGCATAAAATTTTTATAGTCAGGCAAACGTTCACCAATTTGTTCATTGATACCTTTTTCAAATCTTTGGCTCCACACAACAATACTTCCTATTTTTGGAAGATGCTTTTTTAATGCTTCAGAAAAGTATGTATCTGGGCACTCTTGATCTGTATAAATAAAATCATAGTGAACAGATTCACTGGTTGGCGAGTCAATAACATGAAGTGAAAATTGGAATGGAATTTGTTGATATGGTCTGTATCCATTATATTTTGGGATTGCAGAAGGATATGTTTCGTAATCAAGAAAAGCAAGAGGATATTTCATAGTCTCCAAAAACTCTGAGATTCCATTCTTATCAATATACTCCCTACCCGACTGTGCGGTATTTACCTGTCTTCGTTGATTATCTGACAACTCAAAACCGTCTGGAACATCATGAATACTAAATATATTACTATCAACTAATTCAATTAGTTTTTTCTTGTGAATTCGAGCGATTGAATGAACAGAGTACTCGGGAAGATCAGAGTTTGAATACCACGAAGTCGTGCAGTGCGAATTTTTCCCTTTCAAAATACAATCACAGTGCCCTTGCGGTTCTTTTTCTTTAGATAGTAGCTCGTAAGCACCATCCATTTTTTGTTTTATATCCTCAAGTTTTTCGTTTACTTGATCAGTAAAATTTTCAATAAAAAATAGTTCTTTTAACTCAATATTTCCCATTCGAACATATGTTTTGTTGAGTCGAATTAAATTAAGAGTGCCAATCTGAATACCTAAGTCATTTAGAATATTTTTTTGAAAAGCCATATCAATCAAATAATCTTCAGTTTTTCTTCCACCCTCTTCTTCTGAAGAAGTTGAAGATTTTACTTCATACAGATCATATAGATTTGTATCCGCATTCCAAACAAAAATATCGGAGGCGATAATAAATTTTTCTGTAGCAAATACTGGCTGATAAATTACAGGTATTTTATCGGCCATGAGTTTTTTTGTAAGTTCCGTATCCTCACGAGAATCAACAAGTGTTCCGTTTGGGAAAAGATCACGAGCAAGCTCGTCAATTTGATTACCAGTATCAATGATGTTTAACTCAAAAGAAGAAGGAGATTTTTTCTTGTATATGTCTGGTTTATGAATCTTAAGCCATGCGTTTTTTGCACAATCAAGACATATTAGAAAATTGGTTTTTGATAACTTGAAAGACATGTTAAGTAATATATTCTAAGAGCTCATCTAATGGTTAGTGCTCAAGAACAAATACGGTTAAGTTTGTATAAGGTACTTTTTCCATTTTCGTATTATATCATTTTGAAAATGCCATTCATCTCACCCCTCGTTCGCGCGCAATATCCCCGCCGTGGGAAAAAATAGGAGACGGCGGGGATGCTCCCTTTACCCGCACTGCAACAAAACACCAGGAAAATCTTTATGACTGACAATATATCGAACAGGTAAATTTTTATCTCGTTTTTCTTCTGGAATAAATACAATAATCATGTCTTCTTTCAACTTAAGGCTCAAAAGAAAAACGATGACTTCCTCACAAAACATACTCATGCTTTGCCAATATGACTCCAAAATTTCTTCAATAGTTTGACTGGGGGATGTCGGTAACCGAACCTGCACTTTATTATTTGAATCAAGTGTGTACTGCAAATTCGGCAAATGCCACCCTTCGTGTTCAATTTTATTGCGAAGGTCATTGAAAGATTCGTACCATGTTGTTCGATTATGCTTCATGAACGCATTTAACCCCTTAAAACGCTCATCGTTCTCGTTTAACACAAATTTTGCCAATCCCTTGCGAAATTTCTTTTCGTCGTCCGTAAAAAGAAACCCGATATTTGATCCCACGTATCGCGAGTGTGCAATAAGACTTCCTATTGCCATTTCACCACGAATGAAAAAGTCCTTAAAGAAAATATTTAGTTCATCCTCAATAGGTTCGTTTACGTCAATTTGGTTACCATGGTATTTCCCATCTTTGCCTGTTTCAACCGCCTCACGATGTTGAGAAATAAGTGCGACGCATTTCTTTTTTACAATATTCATTTCAACTAGATTTTGGAAAACCGGACTAAAACTTTTATCATACTCAAGTTGCTTATCTCTTCCGTATGCACAACTTCTGATGTTGCCAAGACCAAATAAAAAACGAGTATAAAAATCATGGTCTTTACCCATGTCGTATGCTTTGCGTAATACTCCAATCTCTCGGGATTTGTTCATATGACATTTCTTATATTTCAAACCACTTCCGCATGGACATTTTTCATTTCTCCCTTTTTTCATCTTGTGGATAAGTCGCCCTTATGTTTCGGTTTATTTTCGGTTATAATATAAACTGTATCGCAAATAAATTTTTTTAGCAATATGGCAAACCTAACAAAAAAACAAAAACAGGTCTTCGATTTTATAAATACATACATCGCTGAAAATGGCATATCGCCAACCCTTGAAGAAATAAGGAAAAAGCTAAAGCTTAAAGCGATATCCACAATACATGAACATATTCACTATTTAAAAGAAAAAGGCTACCTCTCAAAATCTGAAAATTTATCTAGAAATATTTCACCCAAAAAAGATATAAAATATATTTTTGAAATTCCTATTTTAGGAACCATTGCCGCCGGTCAGCCAATTGAAGCCATAGAAGATAGGCAGGACACTATATCGATAGTAAACCCCAATATTAAGAATTCCAAAGATTACTATGCTCTCCGTGTCATTGGAAACAGTATGATGGATGATGGAATTTTTGAGGGAGACATCGTGGTCATAAGAAAGCAAGACGTAGCAGAAGATGGCCAAACTGTTGTAGCCATAATTGATGAAAACCAAGCCACGTTAAAAAAACTTTATCGTGAAAAAAAAGGATTCCGCCTTGAGCCGAGAAATCAAAATATGCTCCCTTTTTATAGAAAAGAAGTTGAGGTCCGAGGTGTAGTTGTCCAAATAGTAAGAAACATTAATGAAAAAACGGAAAAAGAACAAAATTATTCTCAACAAAAATTACTTAGAGTCATAGATCTATTTGCAGGAATAGGTGGTATAAGAACAGGCTTTGAAAGTATAGGGGCGAAATCAGTTTTCAGTTCGGAGTGGGATGAACCAGCGCAAAAAACTTATCGTGCAAATTTTGCCGAAATTCCGTTTGGAGATATTACCAAGTTTAAACCAGAAGAAATCTCACCTTTTGACATATTACTTGCTGGCTTCCCTTGTCAGCCATTTTCTCAAGCTGGGAAAAAACTTGGTCTTGCAGATACAAGAGGTACGTTATTTTTTGATATCGCTAAAATTCTTGAATACCACAGACCTAGAGTAGTTTTTCTAGAAAATGTTAAACGATTTAAGAGTCATGATAATGGAAGAACTTTTGAAACAATAAATAATATCCTTGAGCAACTTGGTTACGAAGTCTATTCAAAAGTTCTCAATGCAAAAGACTTTGGTGTTCCCCAAAACAGAGAACGTATATATATAATAGGATTTTTAGGAAAAACTAATTTTTCTTTTCCTGAACCTTCGGGCATAAAAACTCGCCTTGGAAATATTCTTGAAAAAAAGGTTGATCCTAAATATACGATATCCGACAAGTTGTGGGCGGGGCACCAAAGGAGAAAAAAAGAACATAGGGAAAAAGGAAACGGTTTCGGATATTCTATGTTTAATGAAAATTCAGAATACACAAGTACTATATCTGCACGATATTATAAAGATGGTTCAGAAATTCTCATTGAGCAAAAAAGTAAAAATCCTCGAAAACTCACTCCTAGAGAGGCTGCACGATTACAAGGGTTTCCTGATTCATTCAAGATACCGGTCAGCGATGCGCAAGCATATAAACAATTTGGGAATAGTGTTGCTGTGCCTGTAATTACAGCATTAGCAAAAGAAGTCTTAAAATCTCTGAATCAATTGGAGGAGAAATCTTCTAATAAATTAGGTAGAATAGATATTGAGAAAATAAAAAGAGCTAGTGTCAGTAAAGTGTTAGCTAAAAATAAAAACTTAGCATTTACCGATTAAGTTTTTCAAGTGTTTTTTCTACTCTTTCAAAGAAAAGATATGGGGCAAGCATAGTATCCTCCCCACCTCCGCCTCCTCTACCTTTTGACCAATCAGATCCAGAAAGAAAAGTATCAATGGTTATAGAATCCCACTGAATAAATTTTCTTTCAGTCCTGTTGTTAATATGTCGAACATTATAAATAATTGGCATATTAATCTTACTCGAAAAATATAGATACCATAAAATTCTTCTCGAGTCCCAGCCATATTTCCACTGCATTTGATCGGCTGGATCCCGTTCACCAACAATTGGTGTTTTTTCTTTTATCTCGATGAGTGATAGCCCTTGCTTGTATTTTAGGAATCCATCAAAATCTATAATTTTTCTTTTACTTGCTTTCCTTAATACTACATCGAGGAAATATCTTGTAGCATATATTTTTTTAAGTATATCGATGTTATATTCCAAAAAATAATCAAACTGTTCACGTTTCCTCAAAGGAAAGACGGAAGGTTCTCTACCTGAATTTTCAAAACCGCTAAGAACACAGCCGTAATCTTGCTCAATATGCTTTTCGAAAATTGCCTTACTTTTATTATAGATCCAAAAAATACAACTAGGTTTGAGTATCTTTTCTGCTCTTTTTGGAGATGTAGATGTATCTTTAACTTGAAGTTCACCATAAGTCCACTTGTCATTTGTTTCCAAATAAAACATTTCGCCAACATCTGACCAATTTGAAACAGCTTTATATACTTCTAAGTATTTCTCTGGTTTATCATAAGAAAGTGTAGTGTATATAAATTTATTTGAATCACTAGCTGATCCAGAAAGAGCTTTTGATATAAGTTGTCCTCCCTCAAGAAATTGGATGTTTTGATAGTTTTCAATAAGTTTCTCAAATTCAATTTCTGCCTTAAAACCAAGCACGCGTCTCTTAAAGTAATCATTATTATCAACTCTCGCGTCAGCTTGGGTGCTCGTAGAAGAGCACATAATTTTATGTAAACTCTCCACTACATTTTTTGGTTCTAGTTTCATATTTAGTCAGAAATAAAATAATCGATTTTTTTCTTGTATATTTTTGCAAATTCTTTCAACTGCAAAACATCAAAACGTCTTTGTCCCGATTCTATCTTAGAAACATAAGACTGAGTTTTACCAAGTTTTTCTGCAACCTCAACCTGCCCAAAACCAGCCTTAAGTCGCGCCTTTTTCAAGCGTTCAACAATTTCGTTATGGTCTTTTGTATAAATTGCTCTTGGCATATACACATCATAATATTCCATTGTGTATTATTCCAAATTGCCATATAACAGAATGCGAAACACTATCCCCACCCTTCAAAGTCGAAAATTATCTCAAACTTAAACGACGAACCAAAAATTACCCTTTAAACCCTCTTTTGTTCTTGTAATTTACGAACAAAATACTTTCCCTTTTCGGTGAATTCTATTTTACTTGAGTTGTTATTATCCTTTTTTATGAGATTCATAGAATCAAGGCGTGCATACAAATCGTGCGAGATGTACTTACCATATTGTGAAATTGCTGCCATTTTTAATGGATCAGTCGTAAAGTGTCCTGATTTTCCATAAATAGTACTAACCCCAACCTGAATCGCACGAACATCTTCCTCGTCAATTCTCAAAAATTCAGACTCCCATTTTTCTTCTTGAGTCTGAGATTTCTGAATGGAATCCTTTGCAGTCTTCTGTTTTATTTTTTCTTCCGCTTCTGTTTTTAAAAAGAAAGTCTTTTCTTCTTCATACGTAATCTTCTTGGCGTCATAAACGCGCTTCCTTTTATAGTAATTTTCCACTTCAATTTCATGTGCCCATGCATTAAATCTAGGTAAATATTTTACCGCCCAAAAAGTAAGTAATATTGGTACTCCTGCATGCCATATGATGTTTGTAAAAAATTCTAAAACCCGATAAAGAATAATCTCCTCAGTAGCATAAAAGTGTACCCCGAAATTGGTTAACACATACTCAACTCTAGGCGCCTCAAAAAGAGAGGCGTCCTCAAAAAATAAAGTGAAAAATGTTTTCCAATTCCAAACAACAACAAAAACAAAATAAGTAAAATACAGGGAACTATTAGTTTTCTCTTTAAACCAATCAACAGATGATTTTATAAAATCATTCATAACTGGGGGACTAGGAATCGAACCTAGATACTGAGCTTCAAAGGCTCATGTCCTACCGTTAGACGATCCCCCAATAAATACAGCTGTTAGCTTTTAGGGATTAGCTTATTAGCAAAGCCTAAAGCCCTTAACTAACTTCGGTCATTTTGCCCGACAATCTTAATCAGAGCAAGTTCTAAAGGAAGTTCTGGGATGTAAGAATAGTCGAGAAGCTGGTATGCGGTGAGAAGTTCTATTAAAACCGCCGAGGTGATATTCTTGCCATTTTCTTTAATGAGAGTGTTCAAAAACTTCTTTTCGTCCTCGTCAAAATCTGAAAGTAAACTTTCTGCTCCCGCTGGTGCATATTTCAAAAGTAGCCCTGCGCGCAATTGTCGCAAGACGAGTTTGGCATATACCTTCATGTCGCGATTCTCTTTTCCTGTATTCCCCACCGCAGAAAGCCCGCGTTCCAAATCGTGCGTTGCAATCGCCAAAATAAAATCACGCACGAGTTCTGTCGCTGGCGCACCGGTGATGTTCTCTACCTCCGTGCGAGTAATTTCCTTCCCTTTTGAAAGTCCGATCACTTTTTGCAAAATCCCCTGCGTGTCACGGAACGAACCTTCGCCCAAAAGAGCGATAAGCTCCCCCGCTGATTTCTCTATTTTGTATCCTTCAGATTTAACAATTTTTTCTATCACCCCGCGCAACGTTTCAAGAGATGGTTTTTTAAATTGGAAAACCTGACAACGCGACACAACCGTCTCTGGTAATTTTTCAATTTCAGTCGTCGCTAAAATGAAGATTACATATTTTGGAGGTTCTTCAAGAGTTTTCAAAAGCGCGTTAAAAGCTTCTTTGGTGAGCATATGAACCTCGTCGATAATATAAACTTTGTACTTTGAATCGAAAGGTAGAGACTGCACCGATTCTTTCAATGCGCGGACATCATCGATTCCACGGTTTGATGCGGCATCTATTTCGTATAGGTCATTGTCCGACGTGCCGAGTTCGCGAGCAAGAATGCGCGCGATTGAAGTTTTGCCCGTTCCGCGAGAACCGGCAAAAAGATATGCATGAACTATGCTTTCAGACGAAAGCGAATTCTCAATAACAGAAACAACGTGCTCTTGTCCTAAAACGTCCGCGAATTTCTGCGGACGATATTTGCGATAGAACGCAACATTTTCCATTGCTTTATTTTCGTTTGAATTTTTCATTCTCGTAAAAATGATTATATCAGTTCAGCTCGCCAAATGAAAAAGGCCCGCTCCCCGTCGATTGACGATTTGCGGACCTGTTAATCGGCCGTGGCCGACTTACTGCTTTTGGTGCTTTGCCGGCGACTCTTTCGGGTCGACGACGATTTCTTCTTCGGCGGAAGTGGCCTTGGGATCATTTGCGGCGACCCCTGTTCCCCCCGACATCGGCTGTGCTTGCGTGCCCTGTCCCGCAAAGTAATTCGCGCGTCGGGCTGCAAAACTGCGTGATGAACCTGAACCTTGTTGATGCATCGGTGCTTCTCCTCTTCTGGTTGAACGGCAGGGCACATACTAACTAAAAACGTTTCTGTGCGCAAGCCGTTGAACTAGGCCGATTGGCCGTCTACAGGTGCCGATCAACTTGCCGATTGGCCCGTGATTTCCATCGAAGCGTGCCCTGGCACCATGCCGGACTTGCCCTGGAAACGCAACTTCAACTGCTTCGCCTTGTTGTTGGCTTCGCCAGTGCGGTGGTTGATGACCTTCGCCTTCACCGCATCGGGAATCGACAGCAGAGCCCAGCCCTGGACCACTTCGACAAGCTCGTGCGTTTCGAGAGCGCGAACGCGAATGGTTCCATTCAGACAGTTTTCCACCGCCTTCCTGGTCGAGACAGCCCGGGTGATGTTCTTTTTCCCCGGAATCTTGTTGCGCTCGATTTCGACGAAGCCGTCTTTGCCGAGGCCACCGAGGACATTTCCTTCGCTCCAGAGAGTGACAAGGAAATCATCACCCAACTGCGGGTGAATCAGGCGACGCCACTCGTGCGACTTCAGATACGCCTCGATCTTCTTCTCGAGATCGAAAACCAGCGTCGATGACACCGTTACTATTGTGCGATTTTGCATCACTATCCTTCTTGTGTTTTACGGGAACATTCCCGGGAAAATGCTACCACAAGATATCAAAACTGTAAACAAAAGCCCCAACTCCGTCAGCCGATTAGATCGACAAACAAAATTGGGGCCTCAACGCAAGGCAGGAGCGTTGTAGAAAACTCTCGCCCTAAAATGCGGTGGTAGAGTCCTTTGGGGATACTCTTCAATCCGCACAAATTCAAGTTCTCGAATTGGTCTGTCCGAATTCACTACATGGGCAAGCCATCCGGTTGTTTCTCTCCATGCTGGACCACTATTCAAAAATGGTGGTCCGTGCGGAAAAAATTTGAGAGCTAGCTCTTTATCCTCCGGTAAAAAGCGGATTACCTCAAACACTTCTTGAAAAGATGATTTGGCCACTTCTCTCCGCCTGAAGCGACACAAGACAACATCCACGTCGTCGTGGATACCATACTGTGACTTGATGACTGTAGCGACAGCCACACAGCAAGCTGGTTTCACTAAACGACACTCGAGTTTTGCAAAGAACTTTACATCAAGTGACGTGCTCATACGTCTCTCCTTTCTTTTTATACGTTTTGTACTGCTCCTTTAATTCTATTCCTTCAAAAATTTATTACAACGTTTCTACGCACCCCTACCACCTAGAAACTTCTTCACAAGTTCCTCAACTTCTTTGGCTGTTTTTGTTTCCATCAACTCAACTCGGAGCTCTTTTGCTCCATCAAATCCGTGAACATACGCTTTGTAGTGCTTTTTCATCACGGCAAAATTTTTCTCGTTTTTAAATAATTCCTCAAAAAGTTTCGTATGTTCAACCATTATTTCCAATCTCTCTTTTATTGATACTTCTCTCTTGTCGCTACCAAAAAGAAATGGATTGCCAAAAATCGCTCGTCCAAGCATCACCCCATCAACGCTAGTTTCTTCTACTTTTCTTTTCGCATCGGCAATATCTCTAACGTCGCCATTACCAAGAATTAAAGTATCGCTCTTTAGTTCGTTGCGAATCTCCACCGCCCGCGCAACCATTTCCCATCGTGCTGGAAAATCCGACAGTTCTTTTCTGTTGCGAGCATGCACGGTTATCGCGACTGGTTTAGTCTCAAGTAGAGCCGGGAGCCATTCTTCTAGAATATCTTTGTTATACCCAAGGCGTGTTTTGACAGATACTGGCATATCCCCTGCGCCTTCTTTCGCGGCGAGGATAATTTCTTGCGCGAGTTTTGGATTCTTCATAAGCGAAGCACCCGCGCCTTGTTTTTCTATCGTCCTATCTGGACAACCCATGTTTATGTCGAGTCCATCAAAGCCCAATTCTTTAATTAGTTTTGCGGCTTCGCGAACATTGTCTGGTTTAGAAGAAAAAATTTGCGCAATAATCGGACGTTCCGCTTCTGTGTATGACAAATCAATCAAAAGCTTCTCTCGCCCTTTTGGATTACACAAACCATCAGCGGAAACAAACTCTGTCCAAAAAACATCTGGTTTGCCATACTTTGCGATGATACGACGAAAAGCCGCGTCGGTGACATCGGCCATTGGTGCCAAAACAAAAAATGGCTTATTCAACTTTCCCCAAAATCCTTTCATTTGCCCGATATTAGCATAAGTTGTTTTTTTCTGTCGGATACAAAAAAGGGGCGCCGAAGCGCCCCTTTGTAATCTGCGGACTAAATCCGCGCGTGCGCCATCCTGTTTTTGATGTGCGCAATTTTCATCCCCGCCCGAGCCCTTCTCTTTCTCCGTCCGACATCACGCCTGTACTTCATTATTTCGATGGACAAATCGTTGAAGAAATCGAGTACGAAGTGGAAGTCGTGATGCGAGTAAGTTTTCCTCGGAAATCTGCTCATGAACTCGGCAACCCGAGCTACGAGCGATACCCTTTGACGAACACCGTTCACTGCGTTTTTCGAGTGAACATGCCTCATCAAAATATAGAGCGCCTGCCCTTCGTCGGTTGTGCCTTCCCGCGAAAACAAAGCGGCGTTCCAGGGGTACGCTGCGTTCTGGTACCACTCAAGAAGTCGTTTGAGGTCGTTCTTGCCGACAAAGCTACGCTTGTGCTGTATCGCCTCAACAACGGCGACCGAAAGCGTGTAAGCAAGCCCAATCGGAAAACGAAAAGCCGTACTATTATTCATGGGAACCCTCCAGATAAATTGTGCCTACCGACAAGCTACAACAATATTGCAAAAATTAAAAGAGGTGAGAATTTAACCTAATCGTCAAATTTATAGAAGACCTTGTTCCCAAAACGCACGTCTATATATAGAAGCTGGTTTGGTTTTGCTTTTAATTCGTCAAAAAGCGGAGCCGAGGTAACAGCTAGACGAATGTTGTCGGCAGATTTATCAAAATCATTTTTTGAATTAAAAAGAATTTTTCCTCCATTACTGAGAACGAACTCGTAATCTCCATCTTTCAAAGACACAACTGCCTTCAGACTAAAACCAATACTTGAAACAGCGCTCCTGAAATCCATAATTCTTACAAATTCATCTGGAGAAAAAACTCTTGCTCCTATCGGTTCGGTTGTTGAGGCAAGTTCACCATAAATCCTAAAGAAAACATTTGGGGAAAAATCTGGAGACTTAATGAAGATATAACCATCCTTATCCATAAAATAACACTCCTCGTGGGTAGAAACATCTCTCCTGTTTTCCTTGCCACACCAAACATATTTCGGAGAACGTTCCGCGACAGTGATAACCAAAATATTTCCTCTATCAAGCGCCGGATACACTGCCTCGATTCGACTAAACTTACTTAGCAAATCATTCTTAAGTCTCTCTTTGGGGTAAAAGAAAACATTATTCTTTGGTATAAGAAAAAAATATTTACCAGAAATCAGAGTATTTACCGCCTCCGCCACCTCACCCTCTGGCACGATATTTGTGCCGAAGATAACAACCTTTTCAACGCGAAGCGGAGAAAAATTCATTACATAAGAAAAAATACCGAAAAACACCAAAAACGATACGAGCGTTATTGATACTTTTTTTATTAACACCTTGCGCCGACGATCCCGGGCTGTGGGTGCTTTTTTTTGAACCGGAAGCCCAAAGTCCATAGAGATTGAAGTTTAGCGATTAATATTGTCGATAACGTCTTTACCAAAAAACGGACGTAGCGCTTCTGGAACAGTGATTGAACCGTCTTCGTTTTGGAAGTTCTCAATAATAGAGACTAGAATTCTTGGCGTTGGGATTGCCGTGCTATTTAACGAGTGGGCGAAGCGGAGTTTTCCATCATCACCCTTGTAGCGAATATTCATTCTTCTTGTTTGGAAATCGTGGAAATAAGAAGCAGAGCTTATCTCGCGGTATTTATTTTCTCCCGGCACCCAAAGCTCAATATCATATTTTTTTACTTGCCCAAGACCCAAGTCACCGCCACAATTGGCGACAGTATGATATGGAATGTTCAACGACTCAATAAACTCTTCTGTATTTCGATTGAGCCACTCGTGCCACTTTGCAGATTCTTCGTGACTAGCTTCACATAAAACAACTTGTTCCCATTTATAAAATTCATGAACTCGAATAAGACCTTTTGTATCTTTCCCGTGACTTCCTGCTTCCCTACGAAAGCATGGTGAAAATCCTAAATATTTTTTTGGGAATTCTTCTTTGTCGATAATTTCATCCATGTGATACCCCATAACACCGACCTCTGCTGTTCCCGCCAAAAAATCTCCATCTTGTGTTTTATACAAATCTTCTTCCCCCTGTGGAATATATCCTGTTCCAAGAAAAACTTCTCGGCGAACAAGTGACGGCGCAATAATCGGCATAAAGCCACGACTCAAGAAAAACTTTTGCGCATACTGCCAAACTGCAAAAGCTAAAAGCGCGCCATCACCTTTCAAAAAGTATCCACGGAAACCGGCGACCTTAACACCTCTCTCAAAATCAACCATTCCATTTTGTTGCATGAGGTCTATGTGATTTCTTGGTTCAAATTTGAATTCTGGAATATTCCCCCATTTCTTGACCTCCATATTGTCTTCATCACTCAAACCATCTGGAACGGACATATCTGGAACATTTGGAACCTGAAGCATAAGCGCCTGCCATGTGGACATTATCTCCTTCAACTCCTCCTCTCTTTGCTTGAGCTGTTCTTTCAAAAGCTTCATCTCGGAAACCAACCTTTCGCGCGTAACAGGATCGGCCCCTCTCGCGACCTCATCGCTTGCTCTGTTTTGTTCAGCACGCAAACCCTCAACGGCCAAAAGCGCTGAAAGTCTTTTTTCTTCAATAGCTAATAACTCATCAACATTAAAATTGATAAGTTTTTTTCGAGAAGCTTCCCTGATTAGATCGGGGTTTTCTTTAATGAATTTAATATCTAGCATGAAAATAGCTTTTAGCTTCTAGGTATTAGCTTTTAGGTAAATACAAAAACCGAAAACTTAAATTCAGTATAATCCCCGTCATACTTTCGGGCAAGATAAGACTAGTGATATTATTTAAAAATGCAGACAGTAAGAAAACTTTTACCAAACGAATTCCCAGAGGCTTTACTTGAGATTCCCCAGCCTCCCAAACATCTATATATAGAAGGATCTCTTCCAGACTACTCAAAAACATTTCTGACTGTCATTGGTTCGCGGAAATATACTTCTTATGGAAGAGAAGCTTGTGAGCGTCTTATTGATGGACTGCGTGGCTATCCTATTGTTATTGTTTCCGGTCTCGCCCTCGGCATTGATGCTATTGCCCACCGCTCAGCGCTCAACGCGAAACTGCAAACAATTTCTTTCCCTGGCTCTGGGCTTTCACGAAAAGTTTTGTACCCTGCGACAAACGCGCGCCTTGCTGATGAGATTGTAGAGAGTGGTGGAGCATTAATTTCTGAGTACGAACCAGACTTCCGAGCAACCACTTGGTCTTTTCCACAAAGGAATCGTCTGATGGCTGGCATTTCAAAAGCAACTCTTGTCATCGAGACACCAGAAAAATCTGGTTCACTTATCACAGCGCGACTTGCTCTCGACTACAACAAAGAAGTTTACTCCGTTCCGGGAAGTATTTTTTCTTCGTCTTCAAAAGGGACAAATCGTTTAATCAAAGAAGGAGCAACACCAATCACCGAAAGTTCTGATTTACTTTCGGCGCTTGGTTTTTCTGTAGAAAGAAATATTTCGCAAAATAATTCCCTACTTCTAGATTGCTCTTCAGACGAAAGAAATATTCTAGAAATACTTAACGAACCTCTCTCACGCGATGAGCTAGTCAAAAAAGCAGAGCTTCCCGTCCACCAACTCAATTCAGTACTTTCTCTACTTGAAATTAAAGGCTTGATTTCGGAACAATTTGGAGAAATCCACAGGATAATCTAAAACGCTTGCGTTATTGTTGTTTTTCTTTGCTATACTGATTGAGTTATGATGAAAATAAGAAAAAGCGAGAGCGGCTTTACGCTCGTAGAATTATTAGTTGTGATCGCAATTATTGGAATTTTGTCGAGTATCGTTTTGGCAAGTTTAAACTCAGCTCGCGCCAAGGCACGTGACGCAAAGCGCGTTGGTGACTTAGGTAGCATTAGAACTGCGCTTGTTCTTTATTACGATACAAACAAACAATACCCAACAGCCCTTTCAGGACTCGTATCGGGTGGTTTCTTAGCAAATGTTCCAGTCGACCCATCAAGTACATCGACCTCTACACCAACACAGTATCTATATGCTGGTTTGGGAGCAGGTTCAACTTGTGATAGCTACCACTTAGGAGCTACACTCGAAGGAACAAACGATGCTTTGTCGAGTGACGCAGATGCAACAGCGGGAACTGCTTGTACAGGAAGCGGTGCTGACTTCAGCGGTGCTGACACACCTACGTTGATCGTAGACTACAAGCCATAATTTTTTATGGTTTGAAACAAAAAAACTCGCCTCGCGCGAGTTTTTTTGTTATTTAACCGATTTCTTCGTGCTCTCATTTCTGTTTTTTAAAACATTGCGCAGGCCGACCGGGCCGAGCATAACAAAAACTTAGCAAAGTTTTATGTGTGTTTTTAAAAACAGAAATAACCCTAAATTTGCAAAAATAAATTTAATGTTGTACAAGTTATGGCAATGACAAAACTTCTTATAGTTGAATCACCCGCCAAATCGAAAACAATTTCCAAATATGTGGGAAAGGAATTCGTTGTTATGGCGAGCGTTGGCCATGTTCGCGATTTGCCAAAGAGTAATAAAACCGCCATTGATATTGAAGGCGGGTTTGTTCCACGTTATGAAATTTCTAAAGGAAAAGAAAAGGTTGTCGCAGAACTTCAAGAAGAGGCTAAAAAATCAACTGAAATAATTCTCGCATCCGACCCGGATCGTGAAGGAGAAGCTATCGCGTGGCACGTGAAGGAAATATTACTTCCATCTCTAAAGAAAAAAATTCCAATTAAAAGAATCGTCTTCAACGAGATTACCGAAAGTGCTGTGAAGGAGGCGCTTAAGCACCCACGTGATATTGATACTGATTTACGAAAGGCTCAAGAAGCACGTCGAGTTTTGGACAGACTTTTCGGATACGATCTCTCTGGTCTTATTTGGAAAAAAGTTCGTTACGGTCTTTCGGCTGGACGCGTGCAATCACCAGCACTACGAATCGTGATTGAGCGAGAGCGTGAAATCCGTGCTTTTATCCCTGAGCAATATTGGGTTATAAGAGCTGAAACAAAAACAAAAAAGAAATCTCCACTTCTGCTTACTTGCGTCGAAGAACCGCGCGACGAAAAGGAAGTTAAAAAAATTCTTACCTTAGGTAAGAAAGGTGAATGGTTTGTTAAAAAACTTGATGAAAGCGAAACTTCGCGAGCTCCTCGCCCACCATTCATCACTTCGACTCTTCAGCAGGCCGCAAGTTCACGTCTTGGTCTTGCTCCATCAAGAACGATGTCGCTCGCACAACGCCTATATGAAGCTGGACATATTACCTACATGCGTACAGATAGCCCAAACCTCTCCAAGGAAGCGCAGGAGCAAATCATTACTATGGTTGGTAAAAGATTTGGAGAAAAATATGTTGTACCTCGTGTTTTTAAGACTAAGAGTAAAAGCGCCCAAGAGGCACACGAGGCAATCCGTCCAACAAACGCTTCGTTTGAAGAACGTGGCTCAAACGATGCTGAGAAAAAGCTTTATCGCTTAATTTGGCAACGCACTGTCGCATCTCAAATGGCCGACGCAACAATGTTGCGTACAAAAATAACAGCAAACATAAAGGATGGTGAGATTCCAGACTTCACTGCGACTGGTCACAGAATCCTATTTTTAGGTTGGCTAGAGGCAGACAAAGATTCACGGGAAGATGATGTTGAATTACCTTTGACTGAAGTTGGCGAAACATTAACACTTGTTTCACTTGAAGAAGAAGGAAAGCAAACTGAACCACCAAATCGCTACACAGAAGCTGGTCTTATTAAAGAACTTGAAAAACGCGGTATCGGCCGGCCTTCAACTTATGCTGCGATTATAAAAACAATTTTGGAGCGTGAGTACGTGGAAAAAGAAGGGCGCTCTCTTCGTGGTACAGATGTTGGCGAGGTTGTTAGTAGTTTCCTTGAGCAAAATTTTGAAAATTATATTAGCGACTCGTTTACCGCCGAAATGGAAGATAAGCTCGACCAAATCGCCGAAGGCAAAAGAGACTATGAAAAAACTTTGCGCGATTTCTACAAGCCTTTCTCTAAAGACGTTAAATCAAAAGACAAAATCGCCAAGCTAACAAACCTCGGCGAAGCTGATGAAAATATCCGCTGTCCAAAATGTGACAGCTCGATGGTCATCAAACTAAGCCGCAGTGGCAAATTCCTTTCTTGTTCCAAATTTCCCGATTGTGTCGGTGCAAGAAAACTAGACGGAACAGAACTAGAAGGACCAAAAGAAACTGGCGAGGATTGCCCTTTGTGTCTAAAAGGAAAATTGATTGAACGCGAAGGGCGTTATGGAAAATTTATTGCCTGTGCAAACTATCCTAAATGTAAGTTTATTAAAAAGAGTGCCGAGGAGGAGGCCAAAGGTAAAACTGGTGTTACCTGCCCTGCTTGTAAGAAAGGTGAAATGGTTGAAAGGCGTGGGCGCTTTGGTGTTTTCTTTTCCTGCTCAGATTATCCTTCTTGTAAAAACGCTATCAAGGCGCGCCCAACTGGAAAACTTTGTAAACTTTGCGACTCCCTCATGATGGAGGGCACAAAGACCATCCCCGAACGCTGTTCTAGTAAAGTTTGTCCAAATCACAATCCACATAAAATCGGTAAGAAAAAAATCGAGTAAATAGCCTCTTTTATCTAAACCCCAATTTTTCCTTTTTAAAAACATTACGGAGCGCGACGAGCGCGAGTATAGAAAAATTCAGCAGAATTTTATCGTGTTTTTAAAAAGGGAAAGTAAAAATACTATTTGCAGAAAGCCAAGTTAAGTTCTAGTATTGATTTAATGGTCTCTGCGAAAGATATTACCGACCTGATGGTCAAGAAAACTAAAGAAAATGAAGCTCTTGTCGAAAGGGCTTATTCGTTTGCAAAAAAAGCACATGGGGATCAAAAACGTTTTTCAGGTGAGCCATATTTTGAATCTCACGTTGTTGAGGTTGCTAAGAATTTGGCCCGTCTACACATGGACGCCAAAACTATTGCCGCCGGACTTCTTCACGACACCGTTGAGGACTCAAACATCTCAGACGAAGAAATATTAAAAGAGTTCGGTCCCGAAATTTCCTTCCTCGTAAAAGGAGTCACCAAACTCGGAAAGCTTAAGTATCGCGGTCTTGAGCGTCACGTAGAAAGTTTGCGTAAATTCTTCATCGCCACTGGCCAAGACGCACGCGTTATCGTTATTAAACTTGCAGACCGCCTTCATAACGTGAGCACCTTGAGACATGTACCTGAGGCAAAAAGAAAGCGCATAGCACTAGAGACACTTGAAATATATGCGCCAATTGCGAACCGCCTTGGTATCGGACGAATTCAAGGAGAGCTCGAAGATTATTCTTTTGAGTTCGCCTACCCAAAAGAATTTGAACAAGTAAAAAAACTTCTAAAAGAGAGGGAAACTGCAGGTGAACTGGAAGCTGAAAAAATAAAACGTTCCCTTCGAAAAGAGCTTGCTGAAAATGGGGTAAAAAGTTTTAAAACTGACTCCCGCATAAAACATCTCTGGAGCTTGTACTTAAAGTTGAAGCGTCATGATATGGATATGGATAAAATATACGATCTTGTCGCCTTGCGTATTATTGTTCCGTCGATCGAAGATTGTTATCGAGTACTTGGAATTATCCACAAAAAATGGCGTCCGCTCCCCGGAAGAATTAAAGATTATATCGCTCTTCCAAAACCAAACGGCTATCAAAGCATTCACACTACTGTTTTTTCTGGCGACGGCGGAATAATTGAAATACAAATACGAACAAAAGAAATGCACGAGGAAGCAGAGTTCGGTATCGCCTCACATTTGGGATATAAAGAAGTTGGCAAAAAGAAAAGTAAGCCAAAAGAGGAAAACGTAAATAAAAAACTTGAGTGGATTCAAGAAATAACCGAATGGCAAAAAAATGTTTCTAAAAGCGGAGAATTTTTGGAGCACTTAAAAATGGATTTTTTCAAAAACCGAGTTTTCGTGTTTACTCCACAAGGTGATGTTATTGAACTTCCAGAAGAATCGTCGCCAATTGATTTTGCGTATGCTATCCATTCTGATGTTGGAAACCATGTTTCTGGCGCAAAGGTCAACGGAAAATTGGTAGCACTTAACACAAAACTTAAGAACGCCGATATCGTAGAAATATCAACAAAAGAAGGAAGCAAACCGTCTGCAAAGTGGCTTGAGTTTACCAAAACCGCTTTTGCTCGCAAACAAATCAAATCTCACGCACAGGAAGGATTGGCTGATCAATTTGCTAAATTCCTAAAAGGAAACAAGTAAACCTAACTAGAGAGAGAAGTTGCGAACGTAATACAAATCGTCTTCTTGCTGTTCTTGTATCTCGTCTTTTGAACGGTCGTCTAGGAGAGCATCCACTCCGATTTCTGCTTCGTTAACAGTATTTTCCAATTCACGCCCTTCAATAAACTGTTCGAGCAATTCTCGGCGGTCTTCTTTGTTTGCGTTTAGGAGCTGGAAAATAGCTCTCAAATCGTCGTTTGAATAAAAATCGATTACTAGCTTGCCCCCAACCTCTCTCTTCTCAAGGGAGACACGTGTTCCAAGCGCTTCGGCAATTTTTCCCTCAAGTTCAAGAGCCTCTGGGTCAAATATAATTTCCTTTTTACGAACACGGTCGTGAGCAATTTTTCTGGCAATGCTTTCTGCCTCACGCACAGTAATGCGCTTAAAAACAATTTCTTTGTACAAAGTCATTTGCTCCTCAGGTCTATCGACAAGCATCAAAATTGGGCGAGTGTGTCCTTCGGAAATTTTTCCTTGAGCAAGGCCGATTCTCATTTCCTCTGGGAGAAGAAGGAGTCGCATTGTGTTTGAAACATATTCGCGACTCTTGCCAACCTTCTGCGCAATGTCAGCGTGCTTATATTTGAACTCTTCTCGGAGACGAGCAAACGCCTCAGCACGATCAACCGGATTCAAATCTTCTCTTTGAAGATTTTCAATGATAGCCAGTTCAAGTTTTGTTTTTGCGTCGTCTTCAACCGCACGGATAACTGAAGGAATTTGAGAAATGCCAGCCATCTTTGCGGCGCGCAAACGGCGTTCGCCGGCGATAAGCTCGTACTCTGTGGAAATACCGCCGTCTTCCCTTTCAACTTCGCGACGAGTAACGACAATCGGCTGAAGTATTCCGTACTGACGAATAGACTCTGAGAGGTCTTTTAGTTTCAACTCGTCAAACTCACGCCGTGGTTGATACGGGTTTGGTTTAATTTTTTCAACTTCTATCCAAAAAACTGAGTCGTTACGAAATTGGGACATAATAAATTAAATATAAAATGTAAAAAACTAGAGCACAGTTAAAATATAACCATCTTTATCTAAGCATTCTATCATACAAAATTGTATTAAAAAATTGATTTTTGTTCCCTAGTCCCCTAGAATATCGATAATCCTATTTTTAGGGTAAATGCCGGGATGGCGGAATTGGTAGACGCACACGACTCAAAATCGTGCGGAGCAATCCATGGGAGTTCAATTCTCCCTCCCGGCACCGAAAATTAAAAGACACCTGTTTGGGTGTTTTTTAGTTTTTGGCGGGAGAATTGAAAGCCGGAGCGCGACGGCGCGAGGCGAGGTCACGCAAATTTTCAGTAGAAAATTATGTGTGACCAATTCTCCCTCCCGGCACAGCGAACGAAGTGAGCAAAACAAAAAAACCACCCTTATGGGTGGTTTTTCGTTTTGCTATTTATTCTCCTTCAAATAGTTAAGCATTGTTTGTGCATCAGAAACTTCGAAAGGATCTAGCTCGCAATTGTCTGAGAGTCCCATTTCAGAAAAAATTTTCTTAACGACTCCATCTTCAACGTACATGCTATAACGCCAAGAACGATCGCCAAAACCAAGATTATCTTTTTTTACAAGCATTCCCATTCCCTCGGTAAAAGTACCTGAACCGTCTGGAAGCATCTTCACTTTTTCTACACCTTGATGTCTTCCCCACTGAAACATAACAAAGGCGTCGTTAACCGAAAGACAATAAACCTCATCGATACCAAGCGCTTTAAAATCATCATAAGCCGCTTCGTATCCAGGAAGGTGAGTAGAAGAACATGTTGGTGTGAACGCTCCAGGAAGAGCAAAAACTACAACCTTCTTTCCTTTAAAAATATCGTCTGAAGAAACGTCTTTCCAACGATATGGGTTTGGCCCCTCAACACTTTCGTCGCGAACGCGTGTCTTGAACACAACATTCGGAACATTTTTTATTTCTTGATTCATGTGTTTTTTAATTAATTTAATAATGTTTTAATTGTGTTCTGTCATTATATACACGGGGTGTGTATCGCGCAAAACTACAAATGTGGTAGCGTTAGGCTTAATGAAAAATAGTGCGAAAAAACCAAGAATTCTTGCCGTAATTGGCAAAACCGCAACCGGTAAAAGCGACTTAGCAGTAATGCTCGCCAAGAAATATGGTGGTGAGATTATTTCGGCCGACTCGCGCCAAGTCTACCGCGGGTTTGATTTGGGTAGTGGAAAAATCACAAGAAAAGAAATGCAGGGTATTCCGCACCACCTACTAGATATCGCTAGTCCAAAAAAACAATTTTCTGTTTCAGAATACAAACGCCTTGCCGACAGAGCCCTTGGAGAAATAATCTCGCGAGGAAAAACACCGGTCATCTGCGGTGGCACCGGTCTATATATTGATGCGGTATTAAAAAATATTGTTGTACCGGAAGTACCACCAAACAAAAAACTTCGCGAAAAACTCGAAAAGAAAACTACTGCTCAGCTTTTTGTTATTTTAAAAAAGCTAGACCCTCGGCGCGCAAAAGAAATTGACCGCAATAATCCCCGCCGTCTTGTTCGTGCCATCGAAATCGCTACTGCTTTAGGTAAAGTTCCTCACTTGGCGGTCCGACCGCCAAGTTGGGATGTTTTAAAAATTGGGCTTGATTTGCCAGACGAAATACTAAAAAAGAAAATACGCACTCGCCTACTCATGCGAATGAAGAAGGGTATGGTGGCTGAGGCAAAAAATCTTCACAAGTGTGGCTTGTCTTGGAAACAAATGGAAGCATTTGGTATGGAATACAAATATTTAGCACTTTATCTTCAAAACAAAATTACAAAAAAAGAAATGTTTGAAGGTATAGAAAAAGACACTTGGCAATACTCTAAACGCCAAGCAACATGGTTTAAAAAAGACAAAGAAATAAAGTGGTTTAAACCAATGGAAAAGGCAAAAATTATAAAAGAAGCAGAAAAATTTTTGAAAATTGACTTACTTCGCAAGAAAAAGTAGTCTTGAAATAGTCACAGAACTTAAGGAGAGTTCAAATGAGTAGTCTTGAAATTGGACAAAAAGTCTTTGTCCATACACCCGACGAAACATTCTTCGATTCAGGGCGAATCCTTGATATCAAGCAAGTGGAGAGCGGACCAGACGCCTTCAACCAAATCGCCATCAAGTCTGACGCACTGGACGGAGAAGAGGTGATTTTCCGTTTCCTCGATGAGGTTGATGGGTGGGTTCGCTTTTTTCAAGACCCGCTCGAGAATCCTGGTTCTCTGGTCTATAGCCAGCGCGAATCAACGTACAAGATCTTCGGGGTTGAAGACTAATTCACCCCAAGCGCACAAAGCCACCGAGAAGGTGGCTTTGTTTAATTTTGTATCACTATTTTTAAAACTTAAGTAGCGTCATTTTTTGTAACTTGATATACTCGCTGTTACGCATTGGGCCTATATCAAAATCAGATGTAGGCCTGGCGCTCGGACGAAATGAAATGTAGACCATTTCTATCCGCTTTCGAAAAAATTCTTGCAAGTAAGCTTTCAGAAATTTTCTCGCTCGCAGACACATTTCGCCCCGCTCCTCGTTTGGGCCTATAGTTCAGTGGTAGAATAACGGTCTCCAAAACCGTTGACCGAGGTTCGAATCCTCGTGGGCCCGCTGTGAACAAAGTGAACGTAGGGATCACAGCAAGCAAATCATTTTGCTTGCGTGAGGATTCGAAAGGCGGAGGCAGACGTGCCGAGCTGGGGTCGCGAGATTTTTCAGCAGAAAAATACTTGTGACCGATTCCCGTGGGCCCGCCAAATAAAAAACAAACCCCTTTCTGGGGTTTGTTTTTTATTTCTTCGACTCCTTATGTTTGGTGGCTTTTTTACACCACTTGCAATACTTTTTAAGCTCGATTTTTCGCTCGACTTTCTTGCGGTTTTTGCGACTCCAATAGTTGGTGTGCTTGCATGTTGCGCACGACAATTTTATGAGTTGATCCTGTGACATATGATTTAATCCTCGTGAGCATACTATAATTCACCATTTTTTGCAACATAACGCTATAATATATGCTTATGAATAAAAAGCTGGCTCTAACAATACTTAAGGCCGAAATTGAAGCAAATACTTCCCTTCCACTAAAGAAAAGTAACTTAGTCTTTGGTGAGGGTAGCCCTGATTGTATGGTTATGTTTATTGGCGAAGCACCTGGTAAAAACGAAGATTTAGAAAAACGACCTTTCGTCGGACGTAGCGGGCAACTAATCAATAAGAATCTCGAAAAAATTGGCTGGAAACGCGAAGATGTCTATATCACCAATATTGTTAAAAAACGCCCACCATTAAACCGCGACCCGAGTGAAAAAGAAATAAAAAGCTTCGAGCCATATCTTACAAAACAAATAGAAATAATTGACCCCAGAATCATCGTTCCACTTGGACGATTTGCGACGAATTATTTTTTATCGGATGCTAAAATTTCTCTCGCTCAAGGAAAAATATCTGAAGTGAGTGGAAGAAAAATATTCCCAATGTTCCATCCAGCGGCTGCCTTACGTGGCACAAAAGTAATGAAACAATTTGAGGCGTCTTTTAGGGAGCTCGGGCATATCGTTGACAACTTTTAGTGTGTACTTTATTGTCTCAAACAGACACGCACCTTAGGAGAAGAGAATGGAAGCACTAAGTCTAGTAATAAAACCGGCTTTCGCCCTTCTTTTGGCGATACTCGGAATAGGCGGAATTGCAGGGCTATTGCTGTGGCTCGCGATGCGTGGCAAGCCAAGCGACCGCAATTGGTTCCCTTGAAGCCATTCCATCACAACCAAAAGGCCGTCACCAAGACGGCCTTTTTTAATTTCCAGTAGTTTACAAACAACGCTTATGAAGTTATTATACGCAAGCACCATATGCGTCGGTGGCGGAGTGGTCAATCGCAACAGACTGTAAATCTGTCGGACTTAGTCCTTCGAAGGTTCGAATCCTTCCCGACGCACCAGCTAAAAAATCCCGAAAGGGATTTTTTGTGTTTAGAAGGATTCGAAAGCCGGAGCGTGATAATATAATCTAATGAACAGCTGGGCAATCTATGCTGCTATGGGCTTAGTACAGGTAAGCTTGTTAATGACTCTGTATAAAGTCCCAGCAGCTAAACAAATTAACAAATACACACTTTCGGTGTGGTCTTATTTTTTTGCCTCAATTTTAGCTGGAATTTTTTTATATAATTACATTTCTTTTGACGTCAAAACAGTTATATTCGCTCTTTTGTGGGGAACGGGCTATTCAATACTTTCACTTACCCAAATGCATGTTTTGCACAAACAAGACACAAGTAGTGTATTTCCATTCACAAGTCTAGTTTCTAATATTTTGGTCATTATCGGTGGGGTTCTTTTTCTCAACGAAACAATCACTTTTATTCAGTGGGTTGCTGTTTCCCTTTCGGTTCTACTTTTTATATCGCAATACTGGAACAACAAAATACATTTTATTGTTGAAATATTGCCGTCTTTCATGTTTATTTCACTGCTCTCAACTTTCAACAAGTTTATTCAAAAAGCTGGAGCAGACCATGTAAATATATATAATTTTATTTTTTGGCAATTAACATTCGCGCTTATCGCATCCTTTATAATCTTGTTTTACAAACGAAAACATATCTCTATAAAAGACTTAACTCACGGCGAAATGCTCAAATGGTCTGCTGCGAGCGGAGTTCTTCAATTTGGGGTGACTTACACAATTATAAAAGCACTTTCACTTGGGCCAATATCACTAGTTCACGTAATTATTGGACTCTATACTTTTTTCACCAGTTTACTCGCCTCGTTATTTTTCAAGGAGAAAATCACCGCAAAAGGATTGTTTTTTATTTTCCTTTCATTCCTTATCGTTCTCCTTATTAAGTTTGGATAATTTAATAAGAACCTCAAACAAAAAATAACGGCACTTGGCCGTTATTTTTTGTTTTCTATGCCGTAGACTTTTTTCTTAGACTTTTCCTTTTAATCGGGCTGATTGTTTTGCCTCGATTAATTTCAATTGCTAGATCATTATTCTTTTCGGTAACCAGAACCTTGTCCCCTGCCGATATAGATTTTGAAATGATAAGCATTGCCACTTTATTCAAAATCCTTTCCTGAATAAGTCTCTTTAGTGGGCGTGCACCATAATGAGGGCTATAACCTTCACGAGCCAAATACTTAAGCGCCTCTTCACTTATTTCCAAACTCATATCTTTTGTCTCAAGACGCTTGCGAACAATCTCTGTCTGAATAGTAACAATGTCACGGATAGCAGCCTCCGAAAGAATATCAAACACAATAATATCATCCAGACGATTTAGGAATTCTGGGCGGAAGTAATCTTTCAATGTCCCCAAGACTTTTTCTTTTGTCCCAGAATAATCTTGAGCTGTTGTTTTCGAACTAAAGCCCATGGATTCCATTTTTGAAATAAACTGTGAGCCGATGTTTGAGGTCAAAATAATCACAGAGTTTCTGAAGTTGACCACACGACCCTTTGCGTCTGTGAGTCGACCGTCATCAAGAACCTGAAGCAACAAATTAAATACTTCTGGGTGAGCCTTCTCAATTTCGTCGAACAAAATCACAGAGTATGGGCGGTGACGAACAGATTCTGTCAGTTGTCCTGAATCATCGTGACCAACGTAACCAGGAGGAGAACCAATCAACTTAGAAACTGAATGACTTTCCATATATTCGGACATATCCACGCGTATCAAAGCACGCTCGTCATTAAACATAAATTGGGCTAAAGCTTTTGTTAACTCAGTTTTTCCAACACCAGTAGGTCCCAAGAATATGAACGAGCCAATAGGTCGGTTTGGATCAGAAACACCAGCTCTTGAGCGTCGTACAGCATCAGAAACTTTTTTAATAGCCTCATCTTGCCCTATTACGCGTTTTCGAAGTTCGTCTTCCATGCGAGAGAGTTTTTCAATTTCTTCCTCAAGCATTTTTGAAACGGGAATATTTGTCCAACGAGACACCACATCAGCAATATCTTCCTCGCTAATTTCTTCACGCAAAATACGTTTGGTTTTCTGAAGCTTCTTTAAACGCGTCATTTTAAGGTGTAAGTCCTTTTCTAACGCTGGTATCTTGCTGTATCTTATTTCTGCAGCGCGAGTTAAATCGGCGCGAATCTCAGCATTTTCGGCTTCAACACGCAAAGTGTCTAAACTTTTCTTAACAACGCGAATATCATCAAGAATTGTTTTCTCGTTCTTCCATTTAATCTCAAGAGCTTTAGTTTTCTCTCTTAGGTCAGCAATTTCATTGTCAATAATTTTAACTCGTGCTTTTGTCTTCTTGCTTCCTACGGTGTCTGTACCAACCTCCAATTCTTTCTTCAAGGCTTCTTTCTCTATTTCAAGACGCATCACCTTGCGATGTGTTTCTTCAAGTGCTGGTGGCTTATTTTCAAGCGCTATGCGCATCGAAGAAGCTGCCTCATCAATAAGGTCAACGGCTTTGTCTGGCAAAAATCTGTTTGTTATATAACGAATACTCAAATTCACAGCCGCAACGATTGCATCATCAGTAATACGCACGCCGTGGTAAAGCTCATATTTTTCTTTAAGTCCACGCAAAATTGCGATGGTATCTTCAGGAGATGGCTCGTCAACAAAAACAGGCTGAAAGCGTCGAGCCAAGGCTGGGTCTTTTTCAATATGCTTTTGGTATTCCTTAAGGGTTGTCGCGCCGACAGCACGCAATTCACCACGAGCCAAGGCTGGTTTTAGAATGTTTGCGAGATCGAGTGCCCCCTCAGCACTTCCCGCTCCGACAATAGTGTGTAGTTCATCGATAAACAAAATAACGCGTCCTTCGCTTTTTTCTATCTCCTTCATCATCGCACGCATACGCTCCTCAAACTCACCTCGATATTTCGTGCCAGCAATAAGAGAACCTAAATCAAGCGAAACTAATTCTTTATCTCGAAGCGATTCCGGAACGTCTCCTCTTGAAATACGAATGGCAAGACCTTCAACCACTGCAGTCTTACCTGTACCTGCATCTCCAATCAAAATTGGATTATTTTTTGTACGACGAGAAAGAATTTGCATGATGCGCATTATTTCACTGTCGCGACCAATTACAGGGTCAAGCTTATCTTCACGGGCAAGGTCTGTTAGGTTTCGAGTATATTTTGAAAGCACGCGAAACTTTTTAGGAGAATCAACATCAACAACATTCTTGTTTCGAAGCTCCTCTAAAATAGTCATCGTCACTTCTTTGTTAACACGAAAACGATTTAAAATTTCTCTCGCTTGTCCTGGCACTTCACAAAGAGCCAAAAATAGGTGCTCGGTCGACGCTAAGTCGTCTTTCATGTACTGAGCAATTTTTACAGAACCCTCAAGAATTCGGGCAAGATCTGGCGTTAAAAACAAATGATATGACGGAGCCATTGTTGTAGCTGACTCTGGAGATTCAATTGCTTCAAGAAGAGAGTCTGTCAAAAGAGAGATATCAACTTCTAATTTTTCGAGAACAGAAATAACCGTGCTTTCATCTTGAAGCACCAAAGATGTTAGGAGGTGCACAGGAGTAACGTGATTTTGGCCACGCTCAACAGCAAGCTCGTGAGCTCTACTTATTGCTTGCTGGGCTTTTGTTGTAAATCTATCAAGTGGTGGCATTTTTATTTACTAGTTTATTAGTTAAAACAAAGCACAAATACGAGGAAACTATAACATTTAATTTTGATTTGTCAAAACTACTGAACGCTCTCACTTCCCTTATTTTTTGCCTCAGAAATAGCTGCCTCAATATAACTCCCGGGGACAACAAACTGTGCCATATCTTTTGATATCGCTACCCCAACGATATCTCCATTTAGATTTATCAATGGCCAACCAGTTTCTCTTGTTGTAGTGATGTTTGTCTTAATTGCACTTATGTGTGTTTTATCGATTTCGCCAGTTGTGGTCGTTGTGGCAGAAGAAACATTTTTCTCAAAAATTATGCCGGAGATAAGACCTGTTGAGACTAGTTCAGTCAGTCCAATAACGGTTTGTCCAACTTTCACTGTTGTCTCACTTGCTGTAGTCAACTCTAAGAGTGTTGGAGCAGTATCAGTAGCACCTAAAACAAGTTTCATAATAGCTACCCCACTTCCACTAGCGTACACGCGCTCAATGCGAACCATGCTTCCGTTTGCAAATTCAGCAACATATGGGATATCAGAATCACTAACAATACTCAAATCTGTTACAACCAATTTTTCACTTCCTGAAAAAACAAAACCATAACCAAGCAATGTTCCTGGGTTGTTTTTTTCTAAATCAACGTCGGTTTTGATCTTTACTACGTTTCCGTTATTTTTCTCAATAGCAGAAACCACCAACTCCTCTTCTTTAATTATCTTCGTAACAATGCTCGTACTGCGCTCTGGGGCAACTCTTTCAATTGTTTTTTCGATAACCCTATTTATAGTTTGAGTGATAGGTTGTGGGGAATTCTCTGTGAGCTTAATCATCACAATACCCGTCGCAATTGAGGAAACAAAACTAACAAGAATTGCAAGAAGAACGAGTTGTGTTTTGTTTAGATAATCCATTCCTCTAAATATAAATGGTATTAAACCGTAGAGCAAGTCTTTCCCTATAAAAAACCTAAGAAAAACGTTTTTCTACTACCTCCCAATCAATTGCGTTCATAAATGCCTCGATATAATCAGCTCTTTTTAGTCCATAGTCAGAAATATATGCATGCTCAAAAACGTCCATAACCAAAATAGGTGTTGCTCCTGCGAGATGTCCTGCGTCATGTTCGTTTATCCAAGTATTAAAGACCATCTTTTTTTCAGGGTCATACGCCAAAACAACCCAACCAATACCGCGCATTGTCCCACAAGAAACAAAGTCCTTTTTCCAGTCCTCAAATGAACCCCAAACATAATTCATTACCTTCTTTAATTCACCGTCGTCTTTTAAAGCAGAGCCGTCTAGCTTCATGTTTCCAAAATAAAGTTCGTGTAAACGCATTCCGTTCCACTCCCAACCAAAGCGGCGCTTAAGTTCGTTCCATTGCGGAGTTCCCGCTTCTACGGTTTTTAAGGTTTCTACAACCTTATTCGTATTGTTCACATAACCCTGATAAAGGGTGAAATGATTTTTTAAAAGAGTGTCACTAAAACCAGAAAGTCCTAACAGGTGATCAAAATTTTTTGCTTCGTAATTCATATGATTTTTTTAATTAATATTTTTTCCAAATTTTTTAATTTCTTTAACAATGCGCACAAGCTCCAAGACAGTTGTGTCTAATTTGTCTTTTGTGGTATCGCGCCCTAGTGAAAAACGTAAACTTTCTCTTGCTAAGTTTTTATCGCCTCCTAATGCAAGTATAACATGTGAGCCTTTCTCATCATTTGTCTTACAGGCACTTCTAGTAGAGCACAGTATGCCCTGCTCTGCTAAACTAATCACCAAAAAATCGTTATCCACACCACTAATCGAAATATTAACGTTATTTGGCAATCGCTCTTTTGCGTGTCCATTTAAAACAGCCCCTGGCACATCCTTTAATAATCGCTTAATAAAATAATCCCTCAGGACTATGAGTCTCTTTACCTCGCTGTCCTTCTTTTGTTCTGTAATACGAAGTGCTTCTGCAAACCCTAAAATAAGAGCCACATTTTCTGTTCCTGGACGAATTCCACGCTCTTGCTCGCCACCAAAAAGAATCGGCTTAACCAAAACCCCCCTATTTATATACAAAGCACCTATACCACGCGGACCGTAAATCTTCTGACTCGACAACGTCATCATATCAACGCCAAGTGGTGGTACACGAAGTGGAAGATACGAAGTGGCCTGTGATGCGTCAGTATGAAAAACAGGATACTGACCAAGAATCGTCTTGTTATTTTTTTTATAGTGCCTAATAGTTTTTGCTATCTCGCGAATTGGCTCTATTGTTCCAATTTCATTATTTGCGTACATCACCGAAACAAACACCGTGTTTTCTTGTAAAGCTCCATTAATAGCTTTTGGAGAAACAATGCCATCTTTATCTGGCGCAATATAACTAACAGAAACACCATCCTTCTCAAGTTCGAGAGCAACCTCAAGGACGGCAGAGTGTTCAATCGAGGACACAATAATGTGTAGTTTCTTTTTTGGGAATTTTTCTTGAGCCGCTCTCACTACCCCAAACAAAGCCAGATTATCACTCTCCGTACCACCACTCGTGAAAATTATTTCATCAGGAAGGACAGATAAAATTTTAGCCACATCGCCTCGTGCTTTTTCCAAGGATCTTTTTGCCAAAATCCCGTCATCATATAAAGCGCCAGGGTTACCAAAAATCCCCGTCATAGATTTTGAAACAAGTGTCACAACCTTTGGGTCTATGGGTGTTGTCGCCGCGTGATCTAAGTATATCTTTCTCCTTTTCTTCATGTTTCGATATTAACACGGGTTATTTATTTTTGCTTTTCCCGTAATTACCAATTTTTTGAGGATTAGTGAGCGCCCCGCAGGAAGGGCGCAAGCGCACAATAAAATTGGTAATTATTCAAAATAATTGTATAATCATAAACCGTTAGCAGTCTAAGAAGAAAAAGCGCCCCAAACGGGTGTTATCCTTATGTTTACCAACCCAAATATCGTCTTCCCAATACTTATAGGTCTCGTTGTGTTTTTAATTCTTTGGCTCGCGCGCATTGAATGGCGTTTACGCCGACTTATGAAGGGAAAATCTGGTGGTGACCTAGAGGAGACTATTCACGAAATAGAAAAGTACATCAAAAACCTAAGTAATTCACAAAAGGACGTTGAGAATTACTTAGTACAAGCAGAAAAACGCTTAAAACACGGCGGTAGAAGTATTGGCGTCGTTCGCTTTAATCCTTTCAAAGATGCTGGCGGTAGTGGTAATCAAAGCTTTGCTGTTGCTCTACTAAACGAAAATAATGATGGTGTAGTTTTTTCAAGCCTCTACTCTAGAGACCGTGTTAGTGTTTTTGCAAAACCAATCGTCGGGGGAAAATCTGAAAACGAACTTACGGAGGAAGAAAAAACGGCAATGGAGAAAGCGCGTGCTAATGCCAAAGAAAATTAGCGACAAAATGAAATGCCTAAAGAACAAAACAAAAATGAAACATCTATCGCAAGACCTCCTGTTATTGTTGTAACTGGGCATATTGACCACGGCAAGTCGACACTTCTTGATTTCATAAGAAAAACAAATATTGTTGAAGGCGAAGCGGGTGGAATCACTCAACACATCTCCGCATACGAAGTTGCACATAAAAGAGAAGACGGCAGAGAACAAAAAATAACTTTTCTTGATACTCCTGGGCATCAAGCTTTTGCTGGTATGCGTGAACGTGGTGTCGAAACAGCAGACATCGCTATTTTGATTGTCTCAGCCGAAGATAGTGTCAAAGCACAAACAATAGAATCCCTTAAAACAATCAAGGCAAGC
Organism: Candidatus Paceibacterota bacterium; assembly: GCA_041661305.1. Taxonomy (NCBI): domain Bacteria; kingdom Bacillati; phylum Minisyncoccota; species Minisyncoccota bacterium. The sequence continues at coordinate 88,022 of JBAZUR010000001.1, read as the reverse complement.
GGTATTCCTTTTATTGTCGCCATCAACAAAGTAGACAAACCAGGCGCTAATGTAGAAAAGACAAAAAATGAGTTAGTTGAACATGAAGTTTATATCGAAGGTTACGGCGGTGATGTTCCATACGTTCTAATCTCAGCAAAAACCGGTGAGGGTATTCCAGAACTTCTCGACATAATTTTACTTGTCGCAGATATGGCCGAGCTTAAAGGGAACCCTACCATCCCGGCCTCCGGAATGGTTCTTGAATCACGCCTTGATCAAAAATGTGGAATAACAACAACCCTTATTGTTAAAGATGGAACTTTGAGCAAGGGTATGTTTGTTGTTTCAGAGGAAGCAATCTCCCCCGTACGTTCAATTCTGGATTTTCTTGGAAAACAAACTGATTCTGTTTCTTTCTCATCTCCCGTAAGTATTGTTGGTTTTAATAAAATACCTTCTCCCGGAGCTCCTTTTACTTCATACAAAACTAAAAAAGAGGCGGAGGAAGCCGTGCGTCTTTTTGTCGAGAATAAAAACACACAAAAGCAAACAAACGGAGCAAGTAAACGATCCTCGCCAACACAAGAAGGAGAAGAGGTTGAAGTAAAAAAAGCTATTTTCCCAATAGTTCTAAAAAGCGACACTCTCGGAACACTGGAGGCAATTGAACGAGAACTTACCCTACTAAGCCAAGATTTAATAGAAGTGAAGGTTATCCAAAAAGGCGTTGGGAGTATCAATGAGTCTGATGTTAAGATGGCCGGCTCAACGTCTGGTGGAGTAGTTATTGGGTTCAACGTAAAAACCGACAACACTGGTGGTGAAATCTCAATGCGAAATAATATTCCAGTCAAAATTTTTAATATCATCTACAAACTAACTGAATGGGTTAACGACGAGCTGAAGGAACGCAAGCCACGCATTGAGTCCGAGGAAATAATGGGTGTTGCTAAAATTCTAAAAGTATTTAGTTCAACAAAAAATAAGCAGGTTGCTGGAGGGCGTGTATTAACAGGTACTTTGATTTCTGGTTCAAACATAATAATCAAACGTCGAGAGATTGAGATTGGTCGAGGAAAAATTGTTGAACTTCAACAACAAAAATTGAAAACAAAAGAAGTTGAAGAAGGTATTGAGTTTGGAATGCTTCTTGAGTCAAAGATAGATGTGGCTCCAGGAGACACGATAGAATCGTTCATGATAGTTCAAAAATAATATGCCTCAAGGACGAGAAGAAAAAATGCTAGATGTCATAAAAGAGCTTGCCGCGAGGTTTTTGGAGCGCGAGTCTAATCGCACCTCGCTAATTACTGTCACCAACGCCCAACTTTCAAATGATAAGAAAAAAGTGACTATTTTTGTTACTGTTTTTCCAGACACAAACCAAGAGAACGCCGTGATTGATTTTGCAAACCGTAAAAAAAGAGAATTTTATGATTTTATAAAATCAAACTCAAGAATTTCTAGACTCCCTTCAATTCTTTTTGCTATTGATGCTGGAGAGAAAGCACGCCAAAGAATAGACGATTTATCGCGAAATCTGTAGAATGCCCTATGTGCTATAACACACTGGCTAATTGGCCATGTGATAATTAAGGCCTAGTAGCCAAGTGGTAAGGCGAGAGTCTGCAAAACTCTTATACGGCGGTTCGATTCCGCCCTAGGCCTCAAGGATACTTCCTAGAGGAAGTTCCGACGGCATAGAATCCCGCAACTGCTTGCGGGATGTGACGGAAGCGAAAGGCGGAGCGATATTTTGTCAGCAGACAAAATCGCGAGCCGGGGTCGAGAAAATTTTTGCAGGTAGTAAAAATTATTCGTGACCGATTCCGCCCTAGGCCTCAAGCAATTTTTGCTTAGTTTATTTAAGTAGAATAAAATATTTTAAATTTGCCCGGATGGCGGAATGGTAGACGCTACAGACTTAAAATCTGTTGGCCAATAGGTCGTGTGGGTTCGAGTCCCACTCCGGGCACCAAATAAAAATACTCACCTAAGTGAGTATTTTTATTTGGTCCCGGCCGGAGCGCGACGGCGCGAGGCGGGGTCGCGTAAATTTCTAGCAAGAAATTATACGTGACCACAAGAAAAAAATACTGTCCCTTTTCTACCCCGAGTCCTTTTCCCTATTTTCATTGAAAAATATGCAATAAATTGCTATGATTCAACTCGTTAGAAATATCCGCCCATACCAGCCCGAACGTACGTTCAGTACGGGCGGGGCTCAATTGCGACATGTGAAGCAATTGAGAGACGGAGCCTGACGAGGCGAGTCGGGGTCGAGCAAATTTCTAGCAAGAAATTATGAGTGACCAGTTGGTAGATGCTAACAAAGTTAGTATAAAATTATATATATCCGCCCATAGCTCAGTTGGTAGAGCAGTTGCCTCTTAAGCAAATGGTCGCAGGTTCGACTCCTGCTGGGCGGACATTGAGCGCAGCGAGATATCCGCTCAAGCAAGTGAACTGCTTCACTTGCGGGCAGGAGTCGAAAGGCGGAACCATGTTTTGTTCTTACAAAACGAGGTGAGCCGGGGTCGCGAAAATTTTGTCTTCAAAATTATTCGTGACCGACTCTTGCGATACGTGTAGTATTTTTATATTGGCGACAAACAACTTGCTGGAGTGGCGGAATTGGTATACGCGTTAGTCTTAGGAACTAATGCCGCAAGGCTTGGGAGTTCGAGTCTCCCCTCCAGCACATAATTAAAAAACACACCCTTTAGGGTGTGTTTTTTAATTATGTGCTGGAGGAACAAGCCAACTGCTTGGCTTGTGTGGAGACTCGAAAGACGGAGCATGTCGCTCTGCGACAGCGAGCCGGGGTCGCGAAAATTTTGTCCTCAAAATTATTCGTGACCGAGTTTCCCCCTCCAGTTTCTACGAGTGCCGACGAGTAAAAATGTTCTTAGCCGAGTCTCCTTTCTTTATTCCATAACTCGTAATCGAGACCTTTTTAACACCCCTCCCCACCTTGACTTTTGGCTCATTTTATGTATAATTTGAAGCAGTAATAGCTTGGCATTTTCGCTCAGCTAAATACCGCACATTGAAAGGAGAAGTTATGAACACCAACATTGCTCCAGCAGGAAAGCCGGTTCCTATGTTCCGAACAGACAAGGGGTGGGAGATAGCTCTCCTTCTCTCTTTCTGTGTGGCCTTGTTTTTGGTCACCAAGTTTTTGCTTTCCTTCGCGTTTGCAACGTTCGGCATGGGAATGTTCCAGAAAGAGGTCGCTCTCTTTGCAATGGCCATTTGGCTTTTGCTTCTGGGTCGTTCTCTTCCCTACTTCCTTGTTTCCGTTCCGGAGGTGACATCGCTTATCACGGTCAACCTCTTCGGCGGAGAGCTCAAGGAATACCAAACGGGAATCCATTTACGGTTTCCCTGGGAACAGGTCAAGCCGGGAAACTACATCAACTTGAGGATATTCGCCAAGGATTTCGAGAAGGGTGAAACTTACCCAGCGCTCGACGGCGTAATGCTTCATGTGGTGTGGGGATTCCAATACCGTGGGATGCGTGGCAACATCGGCAAGTACATCGCGGTCGACAAAACTGTGATTGACGGTGGTTTGCACGATATCGGCTCGAGTTTTCTCGCGCAGATTTTTGCCAACCTCACCGCCGAGACGGCCAGAAAGAACATCAAGCGCATCGAAAACTGTGTGAAAGGGCACTACGAGTACGAAATTCAACTCGAGCTACAAGAGCCGACCGAAAGTAATACGAACGGCGTCGCCCCCCTTGCCAATGTTTCTGACAAGGAGATCTGGAAGAAGCGAGAGAGCCTGGTAATCAAAGCCATCGACGAGTACCTCGACAAAATCAAGGAACTCAACGAAAAGAAAGAGGCTCTCAGAGAAGAAGGTCGTTCGACGGCGCCAGCATCATACGAAGAGGCGTACGGCATCGACTTGATTCTCGTCGCAATATCCGACATCGACTACGATCCGAAGTTCCAGGAAGCTCTGGCAACAAGGGAAATCGCCAAGAAGGTGAAGGAAACGGCGGAAGTGCTTCAAAAGAAGAGCTCAGGCGGAGGTGAAGCAATCTCCGACAAAGAGGCGATGGAGGCGGCGATGGTGCTTGGAAAAGCAGTTACCAAAACCGTCCACCACAACGTTCAGGAAATAAAGGGTGAGGGAATGGAGGCAGTAATAAACTTCGTTTCCGGTCTTTTTGCCAAAACTCCCAACTCCGGGAAACCTGAGGGAAAGGGTAAGCCATGAGCGAAGAGCACATTGGTCGTATGAAAGAGCCGGAGATAGTGGGGTTAAGCCAAAAACCAATATCTCTGATCCCGAAGGCGTTCTGGTGGGTATCCATCCCGATATTCCTCTACGCCTTCTACTCCGTCACAAACGGCTACATCGAGAAGTATCGAACTGAAACTGAGAGTGTTACGGTGGCGGGGAAAGCGCAGGGACGGACCGGTGGTGGAACAGAGATGTTTTTCTTGGTCACCGCCAACTCGCCAGCGTGCGTGACGATTCCTGCCGGTGATTCAATACTGGCGGCTGTCGGAAAGGGTGGCAACATAAAGGTTTTCTATCCCGACGGAGAGGTGATGCGCATTGGTCCAAATCAACGGGCCCCTGTGCGTAGCTTTGAAGCGGGATCGAGAATCTGTCTCCTCCTCGACGACGGCGAGAAGCAGCCGGTGAAAATGCGCCTCAGGAGCTGAAGAGTTTCTTGTGGCAATACGGGCGGACGCAGCAATGCGTCCGCCCTTTCTTTTTATACAAAACAAAACAACTCCGATGAAAATCGGAGTTGTTTTTATGAGCACAAAACTTTTATCTAGCAGAACTAATAGTACCCTGAATTAGGCCTATAACGCCCCAGGCGCTCACCATGATAAACAAACCGATTAATCCCCACATCATATATTTCTTAGCTCGTTCTATACCATCTTCGTTATCAGAATTGATTATGAATTGAAGAACACCAAAAAGGAAAAAAGCTATTGCAAGAGCACCAAGAAGCCCAGTAATTGGGTTAATGATATTAACCACTAGTTTTTGAACAAGGCTATCTGCTCCGTTTTGTAATTGTGTTGCAGCTTCAGCAATCATATTAGAGTGACAAAAACGCGCCTAAAAGTGGCGCGTTTTATATCTTAAGATTTATTAACGAATTGGAATATTAATTCCACCTGAAACATTAATTCCACCTGAAACACCGCCAGTGTTAACTCCTCCAGTATTGACTCCACCCGTGTTAATTCCACCATATGTGCCAGAAATTCCAGGAATATTCACTGCACCTCCTTGTTGAATACCGAAAGTATTACCAACAACGCCAACAAGACCCCAAACTGAAAGCATCACAAAGAGAGCGAGGATACCCCAGATCATTATGTGACGTCCTTCATCTTTCTCTTCCCCTGCGTTAGTAATGAACTTAAACAAACCCCAGAAAAATGCCAAAACAGACAATGCCACAACAATGATCGTTAGATAATTGATGAGGGTCATGATTTTCACAAAAATCGCATCAACTGTTTGAGCGAGAGCGATTACAGGCAAACCTGCGGCTGCTATGGCTGTGACTACTTTTTTCATACGTAATATATTTTTAAATTAATGCTAAACTAAACGACTTTATTAAGCTCAATGTATTTTAACACAAGACAAAGGGTTTTTCGACAAGTCTGGGGATAATGTTGTTTTTTAGGAGGGATTAAACGCTATCAACAAAAGTTTCCTTAGTCCTAAAACACTCAACGACTATAGCGAGTAGCTTGACCCAGTTTTACCTGCTGGATAGGAACTTCCTACAGAAGTGTTGTTTGTTGGTAGTTGAAATGTATTCTCAAGAATTCGAACAATTCCGTAAAAAGAGACCATAACAAAAAGTCCTATAAGACCATAAAGAATGAATTGTTGTCCTTCGGCTCTCTTTGCTGGATTATCTGCATCCTTTATGAATTTCATTACACCCCACAAGAAAAATAGTGTCGCAAGTGCACCAATCAGTTTAATAAGCGACATGATTATTGTGTCAGTAATAAAATTTACAAGACCCGCGAAATCTGAGATGCCATGCGCAACCACTGGGAACACCATTAAACTAGCTAATCCTAAAACCGCAAACTTTCCTTTTTTCATTTTTTTCATAATTATTTATTAATTAGCTCCTTAAAACATCAATCGTCCCTTTTATGACTTCCGACAAAACTTTTGCCCCCAAAATTATAGCGATACCTACAAGCGCGTAAAAAAACGCTCTTTTTGCAACTTCAAGCTCAGAGGGGTTTCCGCGAGCTTTAACAAAAAGAAAACCGGAGTAGACAATCATCAAGGCGGCAATCGGGAGACCGACCGTCACCACTGCGTCTACGATAGAGTTGGCAAAAGCAGTAAGGCTATTATTGCTACTCCCGAGTGGGTTTTGAAGTTTTGGAGTAGTTCCCTGTAGTGGAATCTGTTGCGCCGAAACAATTGTGAAAAATGGAAGTAATAAAAATAAAAAGATAGTTAGATTTGTCGCGACCAAAGCAGAAATTCTTTTTACTTTATTTTTTTTCATTGAAACTTTCTTTAGTAAATTAATTATAAAATAATTATAAAATAATTATACAGCAAAAATCTAAAGTGGAACATATTGCCTAAAACCATCCCCTTTAAGCAACACGCTCAAAATCGTGTCTATAATTAACCAAGCCGCAAGAGCGATAACTAAACCCTTCACTACATTCCAAAATATTGCTCTAGCTTTTGACATTGCCCCAGTATCCCCACCACTAAAGGCGAGGAGAAAACCAGCGTAAGTGAACAGAAGTAAAGCAATAACTACTGAGGTCTCAATTAGAAAATTAATAATTTTACCCCCCATTATAATAAGGTCCTTGTAGCCACACTGCGCCTCACCGTTTCCCCCACAAGGAACTAGTCCCGCTGAAGAAACAACAACTGGCGACAAAATTATAATTGCTGTTAAAACAAAAATTCCAACCTTTCTCGCTACTAAAAATTTTTTATTAAAATTCATATTTTATTTAATCAATCTTTCTAATTGTGACGCGGTGTCTGCCACAGCTTCTTGTGGTCTAAATCTTCCAGAAACAACATTATCAATCATGTTAGCAAAAATAATACTGGTTTCTTTAGGAGCCGGGTCAAGCCAAGCTCTGGAAATAATGGCTGCGTCATAAAAAATTGAAAGGTATGGATCAGAAGGGCGAACTTGTAGCAAGTCACGACGTGTTGGCGGTAGATATGAATATGTTGGGATGTTTTTCATAAAATCAGGTTGGGACAACAGAACTTCGATGTAAAGAGCTGTCGCCAAATTCTTTGAGCTTTTGAGTGTTGCGAGGCCGTGCATTTTTCCAAACGTTGTTTTTTTACTAGCCCCTTTTGTTTGTGGAACCATTGCGATATCAAAATTTAAATGTGGATTTCGTGCTCGTAAATCTGAAATCTCGCTTGCGTATCCAAAATACATTGCCAAATCGCCCGCCAAAAACATACTCCTAGAAGAAGGTAGGGATTTATTCCAAGAGTAATGCTCCTTAACTGGATCAGAGAACTCTGAATAAAACTGTAGGGCTGCCTCACCAGCCTGAATACCGCTCGTATTGTTCTGACTCAAAGACACTTCCACTCCTTTTGAAGGAGAGTAGGAAACAATATTGCTTCCAGCCTGCATTATGAGCATCGCAAGAATATCCTTAGCGTTTGAAATATTTTTTGATTCGCCAAAAGCAACTCCACTTTTTATTATATTTGTAGCGCCATCTTTAGAGGTGAGCTGTGGAATCATTGAAAAAAATTCTTCCCAATATTGTGGTGGCTTTGAAAAACCTGCCGCAGAAAAATAGTCGCGATTCCAATACAACATCATCGGGTCAATAGTGAATGGTATTGCGAGAGCGTTTCCATTAAAGAAAAATAGTTCCCCTTCCTCAATGAAAGTATTTTTAAAATCTCTCTCTGAGACTGTCTGTAAGGAAAGAGGGTAGATCTTGCTTGAGTGGCGCAAAAAAAGATCCTGCGGTAAAAAAACAAGGTCTGGGCCAACACCAGCGGCAATTGACTCAACTAAGTTACTATCAAAAGTACTCTGATCTTTTTCAATATAGCGAACAGAAAATGATTCTTTTTGGTGACTTTGATTAAAATCACTAAATATTTTATCAAAATACGAAGTTGGTAAAGTCCCCCAAATAACAACTTCCCCTGAAACACCATTATTCTCTCCACTTCCTGGAAGTTTTATAATCCCAGAAAAAATAAGAACCCCAATTATTAAAAAAACGGAAAATATCGCAAGAACAATAATCTGAAATGGTTTCATTTATTTTTTACAAAAGTAATACCGTAGTGGTAATCACCGGCATCGAATTTATTATACTCTGCAAATGAAAAATCAGTAAAAAGTTTCTGTGCATTAGCAAGCGAAAAGACAGTGTTCTCTTTTGGTCCAAGCCCACCAAAAGAACCGGTCCAATCTATAACAGCAACCTTCCCCTTCATCTTTAAAATACGTCTAACTTCTTCAACCAAACCTTTCTTATTTTCAGTCTGAAAAAGAATGTTTGAAATAATAACAAAATCAACAGAGCTATCGGCCAATTTTGTTCCACCAGACTTCTCCGCATCGCCCCAAATAATCTCTATATTAGAAAGCTGAGCAGAAGCCGCGTCCTTTTTTACCTTAACCAAAACTTCTTTATTTATATCAATTGCATAGACGTGCCCAGTATTCCCTACAAAATATGCGAGTGGAATTACAAACGAACCAGAGCCTGCGCCGATGTCGGCAATAACCATCCCCTCTTCAATAGAAAGATTTTTTACAATTTCATTAGGAACTAAAAAAGCCATAAATTACTTGCTTAAATTATAAAAGTTATTAGACCATAGAGCAAGCTTTTGTGTATACCTTGCTTATATAAATTTTGCTTTTATTTCCAAAAACACGCATATCCGCCTGCTGGCGGATTGCTATACTCGCGCCGTCGCGCTCCGTAATGTTTTTAAAAATAAAAACGGAATGATAAAGAAAAAAAATACCAACAAAAAAACAGAATTAGATTAAAGACAAGTAAGTGAAGCTAAACTATCCCCCTCTCTTGGCTTCATAATGCGCACACCTTGAGTAGCGCGTCCCAAAACAGGAATGGTTGAGAGGTCAACTTTCACAACCTGACTCTTCTTAGACATCGCGATAACTTGTGTAAGCTCGTCGGTCACTATTTTGGCCGCGATGACGTTACCTGTTTTTGGGGTAGTTTTTGCTGTCTTCATTCCTGAACCACCACGTTTTTGTATTTTATATTCTTTCATTGGAGTACGCTTTCCATAACCATTTTCCATCATCACGAGCATGTTTGGGTTCTTAAAATCAGGGCGCACAACATCTGCACCAACAACAGCGTCCCCTTTTCCAAGCTTCACTCCGCGCACCCCACCTGCAGCTCGTCCCATCTCACGCACATCAGACTCCTCAAAGCGAATTGATTGTCCTTTTTTGGTTGCAAGAATAATACTATCTCCTTTACGCGCAAAGAAAGCTGAGAGAAGCTCGTCTCCTTGTTCAAGTTTGATAGCAATAAGCCCACTTCTTCGAACATCTTTGAAACTATCCGCGGAAACCTTTTTGATAGTTCCGTTCTTGGTAAGCATTGCGAGTGACATTTTTTCATCCTTAAGTGATTTTGGCATCGGCAAAATCGAGGTGACATTTTCTTCCGCAGAAAGCGATAGGAAATTCATAATTGATTTTCCGCGAGTTGCGCGTCTTCCCTCTGGAATATCATACATTTTCATTTGGTATGCCTTCCCTTTGTCTGTAAAGAACAAAAGGTCGCTATGCGTTGATGTTGTAATCAACAGCGAAACAATGTCTTCTTCTTTTGTATTTAAATCAACAACACCAACTCCTCCACGTTTTTGAACACGATACTCTGCTGGGTCGGTACGCTTAACATATCCGCCTTGCGTAAACACAAGCGCAGACTCTTTGTCTTCAACCAAATCTTCGTCAGAAATTTCCTTTACTCCACCACGGACAACTTTTGTGCGACGAGCATCTCCATACTTTGCTTTAATTTCAAGCATTTCTGTCTTAATCAAATCAAGTATTTTTTTCTCACTAGCCAAAAGTGTTTTCAACTCTTTGATTAGCTTTTGCTTTTCTTCTAATTCAAGTTCAATATTTTTGCGCTCAAGCCCGGCGAGTTTTTGCAAACGCATCTCAAGAATTGCATTCGCTTGCCTATCAGAGAATTTAAACTCCTTCATCAAATTGAGTTGAGCAGTCGGAGTATCTTTTGATTTTTTGATCGTCTTAATAATCGCCTCAATATGATCGAGTGCTTTCTTCAAACCAATCAAAATATGCTCACGTTCAAGGGCTTTGTCCAAATCAAATTGTGTTCGGCGCCTTATAACAACTTGCCTATGAGCCAAAAATGCTTCGAGCATAGACTTAAATGAAAGTGTTTGTGGAACACCGTCGAGGAGAGCAAGGGTATTGAAGTGGAAAGTTGTCTCAAGCTCTGAATGCTTATAGATATAGTTCAAAACCTTCTGAGGATGAATGCCGTTTTTCAAATCGATAACAACACGAATATCTCTTGTTGATTCGTCTCTAATGTCTTTAATACCCTCTAGTTTTTTGTCGCGAACAAGATCTGCAATATGAACAATAAGCTCGCTTTTGTTCACGCGGTAAGGAATGGAGGTGATTATAATTTGAAACTGGTCCTGTTTTGTTTCCAAAATTTCTGCCTCACCGCGACAAACGACACCACCACGACCAGACGCATATGCGTGACGCATTTCTTTGTCAGCAAAAATCATTCCTCCAGTAGGAAAATCTGGACCTTTGATGTGCATTAAAATATCCTCGTTTGTCACATCATCTTTATCTATAAGAGTGACGCAGGCATCAATAACCTCACTAATATTGTGTGGGGGAATGTTCGTGGCCATACCGACAGCAATTCCAAGCGTTCCGTTTAAAACAAGATTTGGCATTGCTGCTGGTAATACAATCGGTTCTTTTCTTGAACCATCATAGTTTGGACGAAAATCAACAGTATTTTTATCAATGTCATTTAGAAGATCGCCGGAAAGACGAGACATTTTTGCTTCGGTATAACGCATTGCTGCAGCAGAGTCACCATCGATTGAACCAAAGTTTCCTTGACCTAAAATAAGTGGGTAGCGATAGGAGAAAGTTTGAGCCATTTTGACCATGGTGTCATAAACAGCCACGTCTCCGTGCGGGTGATACTTTCCCAAAACATCTCCAACAACTGCAGCTGATTTTCTAAATTTTGCAGACGAATTAAGTCCCATCTCGTTCATCGCATAAAGGATACGGCGATGCACCGGCTTCAATCCGTCGCGGACATCAGGAAGAGCGCGCTGGGTAATAACCGACATCGCATAGTCGAGGTATGACTCCTTCATTTCAGAACTAATATTGACGGGCACTACCCCGTCTTTTCGTTCCTCTTTTATTTCCAAATCCTTCTCTTTAGCCATATTATTTCGGATATTCTAGCACAAATGAGCTGATTTTGAAAGCAGTTTTAAAACGATAATTGATGTTTTAATTCTGAAACTAAACCAGAAACTCCACCCCAAAAACTAGAGGCTTCTTTTCCAATAAGTACAGTTGGCGCAGCGGCTGTCGCTGCAATTACCCTCTCTCCATTTAGCTGTGCCAACTTCCCTTGAAATGAATACCCCCAAGTAATCGCAACAAAAAGTGTAATTACCGATGTGGTAACAACTAAAATCGTCTTTCTAACGTGTAGTGGTTTTGTTCGGAGATCTGCTAAAAATTTTTCTAATTCTTGCATGTTTATGATTGTGAATCTAAAACAACAATATCCCCTGCGCACCCCTCTAAATCTTTCCTCTTAACTGTGTACTTATCGAGACCTTTCACCTCTTCTGCGTCCCCTTCTTTTAAAAATGTTTTGAGGGCTTTTGTATTTTCATCGTAATCCATCGGAATAATAATTTTTGGTTCAAGAGAAATAGCCAAAGCATATGCATCTGCTGGTGTTACTCGCTCATTTCCATCAATCGCAACAAAAAGTATATCAATCTCTTCGATTGCTTCGTTCGTCACCGCTGGTAATTGTTTCCCTGCATATGCGCCAAGAAAACAAATTTTTATATTGTCGAGTTCAAAAAGATAAATTGTATTAATGTATTTTTTTCCTCCAATAGTTACTTCTGTGGGAATTCCCTTTATAAAAACTCCGCGCGTTTCGTATTCTCCTGGTCCTGTAATTGCGAGTGGCTCTTTTTCTCCATACACAACAGTATCAACCCCGTTATAGTCGGGGTGATTAATAGAAGAAAGTGCAACATCAGCGCCAAAACGCGCAGCCCTTACTTTTGAATCTTTTGAAATTGGATTGAAAGCAAGCGTCGTATCTCCGAGCTGAACCTTGAAAAATTGTTTGCCGTAGTGTGTAATAATCATATTCCAATGACTATACCAAATATTTTGGTTGGTTTGAAGTCTTTTTAAAATACTCTTTCAAAACACGTATAATTTTCTGCTGAAGAAAATCGCGCTTAAATGGACGATTGCGCGATATGATTCCAGCTGAATCAACTATGCTCGCGTCGTCACGCTGCGCAATGTTTTTCAAGAGTATTTTGGGATAATTAAACACAAAGAGTCTTTCCAATTTTTATGCTCGCTAGAAAAAACCCCCTACTACCCATAATCACTATTGTCTTTATCGACTTGGTCGGCTTTGGTATTGTCATCCCAATTTTCGCCCCATTACTTCTTGATATGCACCAAACGGGGATTCTCCCCCCTTCATACGGCGTCGCCTTTCGTAACATAATTTTGGGTTTTCTTCTTGCGTGCTATCCAATTGCCCAATTTTTTGGTTCTCCTATTTTGGGTGGACTATCAGATAGAATCGGCCGAAAGCCAATTTTTCTAGCTTCCCTTGGTGGAATGCTCGCAGGGTACTTACTCACAGCTATTGGAATAATAACGGCCAGCCTTCCTGTTATATTCCTCGGGCGTATTCTTTCTGGGTTTTCTGGAGGAAGTTTATCTGTTGCTTATAGTGCCATTGCCGACATAAGCGATGAGCGCACCAAAGTACGTAATTTCGGACTTGTAGGAATGATGCTCGGTTTAGGATTTATTATCGGTCCGTTTTTAGGCGGGAAGCTATCTGACCCATTAGTCTACAGCTCTTTTAATTACGCAACGCCATTTTTATTCTCCTCAATACTTACGTTCTTAAACATCATACTAATTTATTTCCAATTTGAAGAAACACTAAAAACAAGGATCCACAGAAAAATATCTATTCTGACCGGATTCAAAAACATAGAAAAAGCTTTTCATATGGAAAACCTCCGCGTTATTTTTATTGTCATTTTTCTTTTATCGTTTGGATTTGCATTTTTCACTCAATTTTTCCAAGTGTTTCTTATAAACAAATTTGAATTTACTCAAAGCAACCTCGGAAATCTTTTTGCGTACATGGGACTATGCATAGCACTAACTCAAGGGCTTATCGTGCGCCCACTTTCCTTTAAATTTGCGCCAGTAAAAATTCTCCGTTTTTCAACCCTTCTCCTTGGTTTAACTTTCCCTTTTTTACTTTTACCGGACCAAGCAATTTATATTTATCTAATCATTCCATTTATTTCAATTTGGAATGGACTCACAATGCCAAACTATAACGCTATTGTTTCCAATTTGGCCGACAAAGAGTCACAAGGTGAAATTTTGGGAATAAATCAATCAATTCAATCCCTTGCCCAAGCCCTCCCTCCAATACTCGCCGGGTTTGCCGCGACAATATCAATTAATCTTCCGATTTTAATAGCTGGCGCCATGAGCATTCTTGCGTGGTTAACATTTGTTCTCTTTTTTGAAGAAAGAAAAAAAGCACTTTTCCACGAGGTTTAAATACTAACCACCAAAATACCTTTTGTTTAAAGGGTATTTTAGCTATTGACAAAAATAACGAATTAAGCTAGAATAGCTAAAGATGCAACACGGGAAGGCGCCCGGGATTATACAAAAGTCGCACTTTACGCCGCGGGTAGTGCTCGCAATCTGGTGGTCTCCCAGCGATTAAGGCCAAAGGTAGGATGTTCGTATCCCACCCGACTATGTTTTAAGGGTGGTGACCTACACACCAAAAGGGCAGGAGTATCAAAAACAAGATACCCTGCCCTTTCCGTTTTCATACTACTTCTATTTCTGTTCTGTTTTTTAGGTAAATTTTTCTAGTGGAATTGCCGGATCTATGAGCATTCTTGCGTGGTTAACATTTGTTCTCTTTTTTGAAGAAAGAAAAAAAGCACTTTTCCACGAAATTTAAACACTAATTACCTAAAAACTCCTTTATTTGAGCCAGTTTTTAATGGTTGACAATAATACAGTTCCGTGCTAACCTTTTCCCTAGTAGCACGTTCCAAAAAGGGGCGGTTTTGGTACCCTTGGTTTCTAACCTAAAAAACCAAAGGCTGAAGTTCTAGAGGAGATCGCCATGTATATGCACGGACCGCCGGCAACGGCAAGTGAGGAGTGTTGTTTAAAATTCAACGAAATCAACCAGGGCAAGACGATCAGCGACAACTGCGCGGCCGCCGGCACGACCTGAAACCAGGGCAACGGCAAGCCAGAAGTACCCAACGAAAGTTGGGGTAGTGCCAGATGTCGCGCCTCGCTCGGAGAGAATTCCCACATTGGGCTAAACTCCACCGGCGGACAATCTGGTTCGCGGGAAAACCTCCCGCGTTTGGGGAGGCCGGGGCGACCACACGAAAGTGTTGCCCCGGCCAAATCCTCAATTAAATCTTCAACAAGAGAAAGGAGTTTTAAAACTCGGGGTTCGAATAAAACCCTAAGCAACATCCAAAACAAATTGGAGACAGCCATGTGCCAGAAACTGCGCCACGCGCCGTACAGACGTCCACCGAGACGACCCTAAACCGAAACCCGGATTGGGGGAAGCCCGCATAATGCGGGCTTTTACTTTTTTATTTTTAGCACCACAAAACATTGAACTTTTATCCGCTTTGTGTTACCTTTTCGTCATTAACAGCGGATTTCCCAGTTAACCTCGCTTGGCTCCAGTTTTAGTAGTACACAAGCGAATCTGGGAGATATTCCGCTTCACCTGCATAAGGTGGCGGATTTTTTTAATTAATTATTATGACTGCAAAAAAGAAAGAGAAATTTGATTTAGCTGATTTTTCGGAATTAGCCGAATACGAGGAGGCGTTAAAAAAAGCGAATGCGCTTAAGATGGTTGTTGAGCACAGTGGCGCGATGTTAAAAGACGAGGACTTGATTGAAGGACCAGTCATTGGAATTGAGCGTGCAGCGGTGTTTGTTGATTTGAAGCCGTTTGGAACAGGTATTATTTTCGGACGTGAATTTATAAATGCCCGAGAAATTATCAAAAAAATAAATATCGGTGATTCTGTTAAAGCGAAGGTTGTTTCAACTGTAAACGAAGATGGATATATTGAGTTGTCTCTCAAGGAGGCTCGCCAAGCTCTTATTTGGAGCGACGCTGAGGCCGCAATCAAAGCAAAGACAACTCTTGAGCTTCCAATCAAAGAGGCAAACAAGGGCGGTCTTATTATTGAATGGCAAGGTATCGTTGGATTCCTCCCTGCTTCTCAACTAAAACCTGAACACTATCCACGCGTTGAAGATGGCGACAAAGACAAAATCTTGCGTGAGTTAAAGAAACTCGTTGGAACAAAACTTGGTGTTTACATCATCTCGGCAAGTCCTAAAGAAGGAAAACTTATCTTTTCTGAAAAAGGAGAAGATCACAAGGAACGAGATGCCGTCCTTTCCAAGTTTGAGGTTGGCGACGAACTTCTTGGCGAAGTGACAGGCATTGTCGACTTCGGCGTCTTCATTAAAATTGAAGATGGTCTCGAAGGTCTTGTTCATATCTCGGAAATTGATTGGGGTCTCGTAGAAGATCCACGCTCAATGTTTAGAGTTGGAGACAAGATAAAGGTCAAGGTTATCGAAATCAAAGAAGGAAAGATTTCCTTATCCATCAAGGCTCTCAAGGAAAACCCATGGAAAGGTATCGAGAAGAGATACAAAAAAGGCGATATCGTGAATGGTGTTGTTATTAAGTTCAACAAACACGGTGCGCTTGTCTCAATCGAAGAAGGTGTCGCGGGATTGGCTCATGTTTCCGAATTTGGTTCTGAAGAAAAAATTCGTGAAGCATTAGAGCTTGGAAAGACTTACAACTTCCAAATCACTTTCTTTGAACCAAAGGAACAAAGAATGACGCTCACCTACTTAGACGAATCGAAAAAGAAATAAAAACCGCTCGCTATGCTCTTTTTGAAAACACGCGTATTCGCTTGCTAGCGAATCGCTATGCTCGGCCTCGTCGGCCTGCGCAATGTTTTCAAAAAGACATATCTCACTCTAAAGTTAAACACAAAATGCAAGAAAAAATCGCCCCACATGGGGCGATTTTGTTTTCCGGTTGTTCCATTCACTTCTCTTTCAATGGAACAATGCGGTATCCGGCATTATGCAATGCCGCCTCGAGAAAGACCCACCCGCAATTTGACCCAAGCCACTGGACAATCGTCGCAACTGCCGTCGCTGACTCCTGAGACACGGGAATCAACTTTTCTTCATCGCGCATGAGCATTTCAAGGCGCGAACAAGAATTGGAAAACGGGAAATGTCGCCGAGGAACGTTCTCCTTTTCCCAAGTATGAGCAAAGGCCTTCTCCCTTGGCCCAGTGCCATCTTTCGCCTTTGTCCTCTCAAACCAAATACTCTTATGAACCAGTTTTTTGCGTCTCGCCATGATAAATCATCCTCCAAAAGAAAATGCTTACCAAAAACTAACACGAATAGTATTTAAGTGAAAGTTTAGAAACTAATTAAACTCCCCCATCGCTTTTTCGCGACCTTCTTTTACAAGGACCGTAATCGCTTCAGTAACTTGCTTGCCAACTTTTTTTATTGCTTCTTGTTCTAATTTAGAAAATTTGCCAATAATAAAATCAACAATCTTATCTTCGCCTTTTGGTTTTTTTGCTTTTCCTTTTGTCGTCTTTGGTGAAACACCAACACGAACGCGAACAAATGCTTCTGTTTTTATCGCTCTTATTATTGACTCAATCCCCTTATGACCACCGGAACCGCGATTGAAAGAAATTTTTATTGTGCCAAGCGGTAAATCTAAATCATCTTGAACAACAATCAATCTTTCTGCCTGTTTTTTATTTTTGACCACCGGCGCAATACTTGCTCCAGATTTGTTCATAAAAGTTTCTGGAAAAATAATTTCTACTTTATCTTTTCCGATTTTACCAACTGAAACTAATGCCTTTAACTTCTTGTCGATTTTCCAGTCGGAAAAATCTTCTTTCTTGTGAAATGGCGCGAGAACAATGCGCCCAGTGTTATGACGCGTCATTTCATATTCCTCTCCTGGATTTCCTAGTCCAACAACGATGTAATTCATATTTTCAATATTACAGTATATTCCCATATCTAAAAAATCAGGAGGAAAGATAGCTCTTTTCTTTTACAAAATTTATGTCATAATATGAGTCTGTTCGTTAAATATGGAGGTTGCCGTGAACGGCTACTTTAAGCGCAGATTATCATCATCTTTCCTGGCAAAGTTCCTGGCAAGAGTGGGGGTAATCTCAGCCGAAGTAGCTGTAACCCCAAAAACTCCGCTATTGAAAGAAGCTATCGCCACGCCGGTGGTACCGCAAAAAGATTTTGACCCAAAAATCATTGGCAAAAAATCACGAGGAAGAAGGACCCCCTTCAACCAAGTTCGCGGGCACCAGCGTGGTCGTAATGAGAAGCACGGCTAACTCTTTCACCAATAGCAACAGGAAAACAATCCGACACAAGCACTGTGTCGGATTTTTTAATTTGAAAAACACCAGAGCACGTAAAAAAATCTTGTGTCAATACACAAAAAAGTAGTATCATTCGCAAACAATATGGATGAGCGAGAAAAAATTACGCCACCACCTATGAGTAATAGCGAAAAAGAAAAACCTCTAGAGTCATTCTGGGGAGAAATTTTCCGTTTTGCGATTATCGCCGCACTTATCGTTCTTCCCTTCAGATATTTTATTGCTCAGCCATTTATAGTTTCTGGCGTTTCAATGTCTCCAACATTTGAAACTGGTGAATACCTCATCGTAGACGAAATTTCCTATCGCTTTAACGAGCCAAAAAGGGGTGATGTTGTTATAGTCAAAAAACCTGGAAATGCGTCTGAGAATTTGATTAAACGCATAATGGGTCTACCTGGTGAAACTCTCCGCTACAGAAACAACGTTCTCACAGTAATAAATGCCGAAAATAAAACTGGATTTGTTGTCACCGAGCCATATTTAAAAGATATCAAAACGGGTAATTTTGAAGCAACACTTGGAGACGATCAATATTTTGTTATGGGAGATAACCGACCACTCTCTCTTGATTCACGAATGGTTGGTCCGGTGAGGCGCGACGCCATCGTCGGCCAGGCCCTCTTTCGCCTTTTCCCGCTAAACCGTATCTCTTATTACCCAGGTGGAATTAATTAAAAATATGATCCCGTTAGAAATCACCAAGTTATATTTTACCGATGAAGACATTTACCATACAATCAGTCAGCCAAGCAATAGTTATTAAATTAAATAACGGAAGCACTAGTGCTTCCTATTTCTAACGGGATGAATCAAGAAAAAAAACCAAACAAAGAGACCTTAAACGCCCCAAAAGGAATGCGCGATATTTTGGATGATGAGTATTATCAGTACCAAGGTTTTTTCGAAAAAGCACAGGAAGTTGCTATCTACTATGGGTTCAAACCAATTGAAACCCCAATATTAGAAAAGGAAGAAGTTTTCACTTCTGGGATTGGTGAGGGAACAGATATTATCGACAAAGAAATGTACACCCTAAAAACAAAAGGAGGTGACCATTTAGCAATGCGCCCAGAAGGAACTGCTGGCGTTATGCGAGCATATATCGAAAATGGAATGCAGGCATTACCCCAACCAGTGATGCTTTATTCCTATGGTCCTTATTTCAGACACGACAACCCACAACGTGGACGCTTGCGTGAGTTGCGACAATTTAGCCTAGAAATACTCGGGACCCAAAAAAGTATCGCTGATGCAATTATAATCCGCACGTTTGCTACTATTTTAAACGAAGCTGGTATTGAAAAAATTTCTCTTGATATAAACAGCATTGGTGACAAAGAGTGTCGTGGAACATATATCCGAGAACTAACGAACTATTACAAAAAACACTTAGACAACATTTGTGGAAATTGCCGAGATAGATTGAAAACAAATCCACTCCGCTTGCTCGATTGTAAAAACGAAAAATGTATTCCTATCAAGGAGGGTGCTCCGAACTCGATAACTTATCTTTGTAGTTCATGTAAAGCTCACTTCAAAGAGGTCCTTGAGTATCTAGAAGAAATGGGTATTCCTTATCGCATTAACCACAACCTCGTTCGCGGACTAAGCTATTACACGAAAACTGTTTTTGAGTTCGTTGAAGTGCTTGATGAAGTTACTGAAGTTGCAACAGAAAATGGAGAAGTAAAAACAGAAGTAATAGAGCGCCAGCCTCTCTCCCTTGCTGGAGGAGGAAGATATGACTACCTCGGGAAACTTCTGGGTTCAAAAAAAGACGTGCCGTCGGTTGGAGCAAGTATTGGTGTCGACCGAATTATCATGTCGAAAAACCACAAACCACTTTCTCCTAGAATTATCAAAAAGCCAAAAGTTTGCTTTATCCAGCTTGGTTTTGAGGCAAAACTAAAGAGTCTTGCCATTGTGGAGATTCTCCGTAAGGCGCGCATTCCTATGGCCCAAACCCTTGCAAAAGACAACCTTTCTGCCCAGCTTTCAACAGCAGAGCGTCTTGAAGTCCCGTATACGATTATCTTTGGACAAAAAGAAGCACTAGAGGGCACAGTTATCGTCCGCGATATGGCCACCCGCTCCCAAGATACCGTAAAAATAGAGGAACTCGCCGACTACATAAAAAAGATAAAGGAACGATAATCTAAGGGGTTGCCCACACAGGCACTCTGTGATAGGATTTGCCTTCATGGGAATAAACGTTGAAGTCACTAAGAATAATAACGAAAACGGCACAAATCTTTTGCGTCGCTTTACTAAGCGCGTCCAGGAATCTGGCGTTTTAAGAAAGGTTCGAAGTATTAGATACAATCAACGCGGAAAATCAAAACTAGCTAAAAAAAGAAGTGCATTGGTAGTTATTGGACGCAGAGTTGAATACGAAAAACTAAAGAAACTTGGTAAACTACCAGAAAAGAAAAGGAGATCGTTCCGATAAAAATGATAGAGAAAGATAATCTTTCGGTAATAAGAGAAACAAAAGGCAAGCTTCCAAGCTTGCCTTTTGTGGCAATAAAAAACACAGTTTTAGGTAAAAACTATAACCTCTCAATTGCTTTTGTTGGTCTTAAAAAATCTCAGGAATTAAATAAAAAATATCGCGGTAAAAACAAACCAACAAACGTTCTTTCCTTTGCGTATGAAAAAGGAAATGGTGAAATAATCATTTCTTTAAAAACAGCGAGACATGATGCTCCCCTTTTTAATACGACTTACAAAAATTTTGTTGGCCATCTGGTTATCCACGCGATGCTTCATTTGAAAGGAATGCAACATGGTAGTACAATGGAGAGCAAAGAAAAGGTGGTGATGGACAAATTCGGTTTGCTTTAATTAACAAGTAAAAGAAGCTAACATTTTTACTCTCTCACTGCTTAATTTTTAAGCTCATGGCGAGAAAAATAGTTGTTGGCATAGATGTAGGAACTTCTCTTGTCCGCGTTGTAGTCGCGGAGTATTTTCCTAACACCGAATTACCAAGAATTATCGGCACCGGTATCGCGGAATCTCGTGGATTAAGGCACGGATACGTCATCCAATCAGAAGAAGCTGTTAAGTGCGTCGAGAGAGCAATTCGAGACGCCGAAAAAAACTCCCGTTTTACAATCAAAAAAGCATTCTTATCTTTGGGTGGGATTAGCCTTGATTCAGTTTTGACCTCAGGAACTGCGGTCATCTCACGTGGTGACAGTGAGGTCTCTGAAGGTGATATTGCAAAAGCAGTCGAGGAGTGTAAAAAAAATATCGGAGCCTTAAATAACCGAAAGATAATAAAAATAATTCCTGTCGGCTTTAAAATAGACGGAAAAGAGGTTCACGGTAGAGCTGTGGGAATGAAAGGTCTCAAGCTTGAAGTAAAAACGCTTTTTATTACATGTCTAAAACAACATTTAGAAGACATGGCTCTTGTTGTCGAAGAAGCGGGTGTGCAAGTTGCTGAGGTTGTTGCTTCTCCACTTGCAGCAAGCTACGTTGCTGTTAATAAAAGACAAAAAACCGTTGGTTGCGCAATTGTAAATATTGGCGCAGAAACGGTCTCGCTTGTAGTTTTTGAAAACGATGTTCCAATCTCACTTCATGTTTTCCAAATAGGATCAACAGATATTACAAGCGATATTGCACTCGGCTTGCGTGTTTCTCTTGAAGAAGCGGAGGTGATAAAACGTGGAGAAAAACGTGACCAATATCCCCGTAAACGTCTTGAAGAAATAATCGAGGCACGTTTAACAGACATATTTGAACTTATTGATAATCATTTAAAAAAAATTGGCAGAAGTGGATTACTCCCGGCTGGTATATTTATCACAGGTGGTGGTTCTGGTATTTCTACAGTAGAAGACTTGGCTCGTGCATCGCTTTCTCTTCCTGTTAAGGTGCTCGGAAAAGAGATAGTCGACACAAGTTCTGGTAAACCAAAAATGCTAGACTCTACGTGGTTTGTCCCGTATGGACTATGTATTGCTGGTAAAAATGACGAAAGTAAAGAAGTCGGCTTATGGGGCGATATTTCCTCTGGAATTAAAGACTTTGTGAAGAGTCTTTTGCCTTAAAACTACGTAAAACCGGGTACTTAAAAGCGAAAATGGAGTCTTTCTTTTTTTAGCCTTTTTCTGTTATGATATGAAAACTTTTAATAAGCATTAAGGAGAGGTCAACGTTAGACCAACAAGAAACATTATGCCAAAAATCAATCCAGTAATAGAAGCATTTGCAAGAATTAAAGTTTTGGGTGTGGGTGGTTCTGGAAACAATGCTTTGAACCACATGATTAATTCTAAGGTTAAAGGCGTTGATTTTCTTGCGATGAACACTGATACTCAAGATCTTCACTACTCTCTCGCTACAAAAAAAATCCATATTGGGAAAAATTTAACAAAAGGACTCGGTGCTGGAATGAATCCAGAGGTTGGTAAGCGCGCAGCAGAAGAAACAAAAGATGAAATCGTTGATGCACTTAAGGGTGCTGATATGGTTTTTATCGCTTGCGGAATGGGTGGTGGAACAGGAACAGGCGCCGCTCCAGTTGTCGCTAAAATTGCAAAAGAGCAAGGAGTCCTTACTGTCGGTGTTGTCACAAAGCCATTCTTTTTTGAAGGAAACCAAAGAATGAGATTGGCTGAAAAAGGCCTCGAGGACCTAGAAAAAGAAGTGGATGCTCTTATTGTTGTTCCAAACGACCGCCTACTAGCGGCTGTTGGTAAAGACACAAGCCTTAAGGATTCATTCGCAATGTGCGACGAGATATTACGCCAAGCTGTTGAGGGAATTTCTGAACTTATCACTATCCCTGGAATAGTTAACGTAGACTTCGCAGACATTCGTGCCGTTATGGCAGACGCAGGTTCTGCTCTCATGGGTATCGGCCGTGCAACTGGCGAAAAGCGGGCCGAAAAAGCCGCAATAGCAGCCATTAACTCCCCTCTTCTTGAGATTTCTATAGAAGGCGCAAAAGGTGTCTTGTTTGCAATTGCCGGAGGAGATGACCTCACAATGCACGAAGTTCAAGAGGCAGCAAAAATAATTACCGAATCAATCGACAAAGACGCAAAAGTTATATTCGGAGCAATCCGTGACGAAAGACTAAAGAAAGACGAGATAAGAATCACTGTTATCGCAACTGGCTTCCCAACATCTATTCCGAGAAAACCATCTCTATTCCAGTTTTCACAAAAAGATGAGAAAAAGGACGCAACAATAGGTGCTGTGGCAATTGTTTCAACCGAGCCAACAAAAATTGAAATAACAAAGGAAACAAAAGATCAACCAAAGGAAGTTAAGAAAGAAGAAAAAACTGACGATGACGACTGGGGTGCCGTACCAGCATTTTTACGCCGTTCAAAACAAAAATAATTAATGACCACTTCTGTCTACGACCTAATCATAATAGGCGGTGGTCCGGCCGGCTCTGCCGCCGGAGTTTACGCCGCAAGAAAACGCTTGAAAACGCTTCTTTTGACTAACGATTTCGGCGGACAATCTGTCGTCTCACCAGATATTCATAACTGGATAGGAACACCTTCAATTTCTGGAATCGACCTTGCTGAAAGTTTCAAAAAACATCTTCAAGCTTACGCAGAGGATGTTCTTGAAATAAAGGAGGGTGAAAGTATCACTTCTATTAAAAAAGACAGTGAAAATTTTTCTATTGAAAGCGCTTCTGGTAAAACATTCATTGGACGTTCAATCCTTGTTGCAACAGGTAGTGCGCGAAAAAAACTAAACGCCATAAATGCCGATAAGTTCGAACACAAAGGTATTACTTATTGTGCTTCTTGCGACGGCCCTCTCTATTCAGATAAGGATGTTATTGTTATTGGCGCCGGAAATGCTGGCTTTGAATCAGCTGCCCAACTTCTCGCCTATTGTAAAAGTGTCACTTTGCTAAACCGTGGTTCTGATTTCAGCAAAGCAGATCCTGGCACAGTAGAGGCTGTTTTAAAAAACGAAAAAACAAAAGTAATTTCAAACGCTGAAACTATTCAAGTTGATGGAGGTGATTTCGTAGAGTCGCTCACCTATCGTGATGTAAAAACTGAAGAAACACACACAATAAAAACTGATGGTATTTTTATTGAAATCGGACAAGTTCCAAATACAGGATTAGTGGAAGGAACTATTACTTTAAACGAGCGCAAAAACATTGTCGTTGATCCAAGAAACCAACGTACATCAACTCTAGGTATTTGGGCAGCCGGAGATGTCACAGATGGTTTGTATCATCAAAACAATATCGCCGCAGGCGATGCCGTTAAAGCACTGGAAGACATCTACATCTATCTTCACGGAAAAAATTAGATTGGTTTTTCTTTTTTAAGAAGCGCTCGTTTCTTTTTCTCCCCTCGATTATACCCACCAATTTTTCCGTCACTTCGCACTACTCTATGACACGGAATTTTAGGGTTATAATTTTTATTTAGAATATTCCCAACAGCACGATAAGCCTTTGGATTCCCCACTCTTTGCGCCACTTCTTTATACGTTAAGGTTTTACCCTTTGGTATTTTTGAAACCACTTCTAAAACTTTCTGGGTGAATGATTTCATTATTGGCGGAGATGGGAGGATTCGAACCTCCGATGAGGTTACCCCCATGCCACATTTCGAGTGTGGTGCCTTCAACCGCTCAGCCACATCTCCGTTTTGAACGTTCTAAATCATAGCGGTTTTTTGCATTTTTAGCAAAAAATGGTATGCTTTCTCGGTAATTTTGGCCCTATCGTCTAACGGTTAGGACACAAGCTTTTCAAGCTTGGAACCAGGGTTCGATTCCCTGTAGGGTCACAATTTGATACATCGGCTGGATTAAGAAAAAAATCGGCGTCCGCCTTCGGCGGAGTAAGTGGAGATAAAACGAAATCTGCCTTGCGGGTGCGGGCGAAATCGGAGGGCGGGCAAAATGAGATTGAGATAGTTTTGTCTTTAAGCGAGGGGTTCGTTCCGAAGGAACGAAGAAAATCTCTCATCTCATAGAGATTTTCGCTCGTGGCGAGAAACCCCGAGCGTTTTGAATCCAAAATCCATTTCCGCAGGGGTTCGACCCAATTCTTTCTCACGGCTCGGGCGGATGAAGATTTGGCTTGAAGCGAAAGTTTTTGACGCATGAGCGCGTCCTTTTTCGTCAGATATATCTCGCGCTCAATGTCTTGGTTTAGATACAAATCAACAAGAGCGTCTAACTTCGCTTCAAGCGTTTTCAGATTGTCCTTCATCTGCCCGAGACGATTTCCCGAAGCGTGTTTTTCGTTATGCTCAAATTCTTCCACTTTTTTGAGCATATAATCCGCCCACGCTAGGGGTATAGACACTGATTGAAGCTGTTCCTTAACTTGGAGAGCGAGAGCGTCTTCTTTCAAATATCCCTGATAACATTTTCCTTTCTTTTTCGTACAGCGATAATATCTATACTTTGAACCCCACCGGTTTGTCGCCCATTGGGCGGTAATCATTGAGCCACACTCGCCACAACGAAAAAGACCAACGAAAGGAAAATTATGGGATATTTTGCTGTGTCTTGGACGCGCTCGCTCTTCCAATCTTTTTTGTACAGCTTCAAACAATGTCGGAGAAAGAATTGGCGCAAAGCTTCCGGGAAAATATTCTCCGCGATGCAAAGTGAATCCAAGATAAGCGCGATTAGTCAAAATTCTTTTCACGGAAGCTTTGCCAAGTGGCGTTCCGGACTTTTGCGCTACACCGTGCAGAGCCAAAAACTGCGACAGCGACTCTAGAGTATGTGTTCCTTTTACATATTCTCCAAACGCGCGGACAATAATTTTAGATTTCACTACATCCGGCTCAATATTGCGCGTTTTAGGATTGTTCACATACCCGAAGGGAGCGCGTGTCAGCCATTCGCCCCGTCGCAGTTTTTGGCGCATACCTCGTTCAACATTCTGCTTCAAATTGTCGGAATAATATTTGGACTGTCCGAACGCCACTTGAAGCATAAATAGCCCCTGCGGAGTGGGTTCAAACCAAAATGTCGGAAAACGCAAAGAGACGATTTTTGAAGTGTCTACGGCGTAAATGATGCGTCCGCCATCAATACTGTTTCTCGCCAAGCGGTCAGGATGCCACGCGAGAATACCAACATTACCCATTTTCTCTATACGCATCATCATTACGCCGAACACTTCTCGTCCCGGACTCTTTGCGCTTTTTGACTCTTGAAATTCCTCAATAATTTCAAGATTTTCTCTGCTCGCAAACTCACGAAGTTCAAACAATTGAGCTTCAATACTCATGACTTGCTTATCGTCATCTTCAGTACTCTTGCGAGCATAGAGAAAATATTTTGGTTTAGACATATCGCTTTTGGATTCAAAATCTTTAAAAACTATCTCAATCTCATTTTGCCCGCCCTCCGATTTCGCCCGCACCCGCAAGGCAGATTTCGTTTTATCTCCACTTACTCCGCCGAAGGCGGACGCCGATTTTTTTCTTAATCCAGCCGATGTATCAAATTGTGATGTAATTCTATCCTTTGCACGAACCTTTTTCGAGCGGAGCTCGTAACGCCTCGCTTCACTCGGCGCCCACCGCGCGATTACGCGCGGTCGCCCTTCGCCCCATCGCTCTCCATTCTTTATCAGTCCGGCGGGAAATTCTTTGATTTAGGTATGGGCGATGGGGCGAGGGGTAAAACTACTCTATATAATCCTATTTTGGGATTATACCATAAAAGGATATATCATACTAAATACATGAGTAAATCTGTTTATTCAAAGGACTACAAAGAGATTATAAGACGCTTGAAAAAGGCGCGTGTTGAAGCCGGATTAGCACAGCAAGATGTTGCTGATAAGCTCGGGAAACCACAATCTTTTATCTCAAAGATTGAATCTGGTGAAAGAAGGCTTGATGTGGCAGAAATGAAAAAATTTGCAGAGATATACCAAAAACCGTCATCATATTTTCTATAATTTATGCTAGTCCAAAAATTCGACAAATTTTTACAATCAGTTGACCTTAAGTCCTATCGTGAAAAATATAGACCTGTTAAGATCGTGGAAATGGATTTACCAAAAGAAATCCAAGCTATTAACCTACTCTACAAAATATACTGGGGGAAGAAAGAATTTCTAAGTTTTGATGAATTTTACAAAGAGTATATGAGTGAATATGGGGCAGAGATTAAAAAGTTTCAAGAAAAAATTGGGATGTGTAAAGAATGTTTTCATAAAGGATTGCCCGCTAGAATTTATAGAACATGGGCGAGTATAATCACTCAAATCCACGCCGGTTATGTTGCAGAATCAGTTTTTGGCGAAGGCACAGTTTCTATGTCAGGCGAGCTTGACCATCAGGGAGCAGATTTTCAAATTACATATAGAGGCAAAATCTTGAACTACCAAGTTAAAAAGAAATCATTCAGTGGCGAGGTTAGGCGTGGTAAGGGAGGAGTCAAAAACAAAATAGAAGGCGAGTTCATTGATATTAATTATGAAGTTCCAAGTAGTGAGTATTTTGAAAACCCAAAGAAAAAGGACGGCGAATATAAACTCCCATATAAAAGGTTCCAAGATAACAAAGAATTAAAACGATTCCCTAATGGTTTCGTTGTTTTTACTCCTTACGCCTTTGAGCAGAAGAAAAAGGAAATGGATGAGGCTTTAAAATAATTTGGCAACCGATTTTTTATCGCCTACCATTTTTTCAGCTAACCTCACATAGTCAGGGTTAATTTCAAAGCCAATATACGATTGACCTAATTCTTTTGCCGCCGCGCATTCTGAACCAGTACCAACGAAGGGAACCAACACAATTCCGTCCTTTTTAGGCATAGCAGATTTTATTAATTTCTTAGATAGCTCAAATGGTTTTTGTGTCGGGTGCTTCATTACTTCATGCCCCTCATGATTTTTCAGTTGTCGTGGTTCACAAACATCGTCACAGGTTTTACACAAAAACCATCTTTCGTTCATTCCCGCTCCTCCAGCAAGAGCCGGAATTTTGATTACATCTCTTGGCAGAGCCCCGCCCGCGTGAGCTTTATAGACAGTTTCTAGACCACTGCTACTAAATCTCCCGAGAGTTCCTTTTCTTACCTTGCCGGCAGCTCCATTTAGGAAGCCGTCTGTGTATGGTTCTCTAACTTCATCCCTATTGAAAACAGGTTTATCTTTCCATGCGCAAATTATTGCTTCATGGCTTCGTTGCCAAAAATTGAGTGAGGCAACATTTTTATTTGTATAATGCCAAATTAACCACCGTTTTTGTATCGGGATTTCAATAGAAAGGTAAGCCAAAATTTCACTAAAACCATAAATAAACATTGTCCCATTTGGCTTCATGATTCTTATGCTTTCGTCTATCCAACTTTTACACCACTCCACATATTCTCCAAGTTCTCTTTTATCTATATTATTTCCAAAATCTTTACCGATATTATAGGGTGGATCAATTATAACAACATCACAACTTTCATTAGGGAGTTTTCTTAGTTCTTGGATAGCGTCTCCTAAAATTATTTTATTAAGGGGTAACTTTCTTTCCTTTTTTGTCTCTTTGATTATTGTAATTTCCTCCGCCTGTAATTCCTCCTCGTTTTTAATAACATCTATAACAACTCCTTGAATTTTAATGTCACGATCTTTTCTTATAATAATCGGTTCAAAGGTTTTATTTGCCGGTTGAAGTCGTATATATCCTCGTTCTTTATAAAATTTCTTAAGCGTTGCCTCATGATTATCAATTAAAGCAACAACCCTTTCTCCATTTTCCGCGACATCTTGCTGTTTTACTAAGACAATATCTCCGTTTTTAATATTTTCATCTATCATACTATTTCCTATCACTCTCAAAGCATAAAGATTACCGGTACTAGGTAATACATTCTTAGGAACAGCAATAAACTCATTTTGACGAATTGCCTCTATAGGCTCTCCGGCTGCGATAGTTCCCAAAAGAGGGATTTTGATCATCGGTTCTTTAGACGCAACACTAATGGCACGAGCCTTATTTTCTGTTTTTCCTAAATAACCACCTTCTTTGAGTTTTGATATATGGAAATGAACAGTTGAGACAGAGGCGAGCTTAAGTCG
Organism: Candidatus Paceibacterota bacterium; assembly: GCA_041661305.1. Lineage (NCBI taxonomy): Bacteria > Bacillati > Minisyncoccota > Minisyncoccota bacterium. Next base: position 59,085 of record JBAZUR010000001.1, on the reverse strand, counting down.
CTTTTTGATTTCTTCAAACGATGGAGAATAACCTTTCTTTTGGGAATAACTTCCTACGAAGTCTAGAACTTCTTTTTGGCGTTTTGTGAGCATATAGGCTTGACTTGTTTCTTACCCATCAATTATACTAGAACAAAACTAGAAAGTCCAAAACTAGTTATCCACATTATTAGTTAGATAAAAAAATTTGTGAATAAAAAAGAATTACAACAAGTCCTTACAGAGATAAATCAGCGACTTACGGCATTAGGTGATTTAAACAGTCTTGTTCAACAAGGACAGGGTTTACCAAATCTTATTAATGACGCTCAAACTAAAAAAACTAACATTGATTCTTTTCTAAACGATTTGCCAACACGGAGCGAAGAACTAAACCGCATAACCACAGAGGTAAAAAGTCTAAACGAACAAGTTATTACACGAGAAGGAGAAGTGTCCGACTTAGTTGAAAAAACAAAAGAGTTACAACAGAAAGTAGAAGAGTTTATTAAAGAGACTCAGGCGCAACTTGGGGTGGCTGCAAATGCGAAGCTTGCGAGTACATTTGAAGGAGTTAAGGACGAGTTGGGAAAAGAGAAAATAAAATGGTTTTGGTGGCTAGTTGGAGCAGTGGTCGTTCTTATTATTGCCACCGTTGGTATAGTTGTCTGGCAGATTCTAGAAAAAGAAACTATATTTGAAGTTAGCTTTCTAATAAAAGTTGCCCTGACTTCCCCTATTGTCTATTTTGTCGTTTTTACCAGTAGAGAATATGGTCGGATACGAAATCTCATTGAAGAATATACTTTTAAAGCTGCTATCGCACGCTCATTTGAAGCATACAAAAATATAATTGAAGAAATTTTTTCTGACTACCAATCCACTACTTATCAGCAAAAACTTGACTTCATTCTTGGAGCCGTCACTGATCTTTATTCCTCGCCCATGAAAAATATCAAGGACAATCATGTAAAGGAGAAGGAAAACAGTCCAGATTTATTTTCAAAAGTTAATTCTGTTGTTTCCGGTATAGCTAAACCAACCAATCAATAATTGTGATTTTAGGTGGTATATAAATAAAACAAAGCAAGTGGTATAGTTTTCTGATACTTGTATGTATATAACCGCATCCAAACTTTACGACTATATTCAATGTCCGCATCGTATTTGGCGAGATGAATACGGCCCACAAGATGAGAAAATAAAGGAAACTAACCCTTTCGTAGAACTTCTTTGGTCTAAAGGAATTGCTTATGAAAAAAAGCGAGTTAGTTTGCTTGAGGAATACCTTGACTTAACAGAAGGCTCTCTTGATGAACGATTTCAAAAAACCATTAAAGCCCTTTCCGACAAAATCCCTCTTATTTATCAGGGGGTGTTGTGCTATGACAACCTTTTGGGTATTCCAGACCTACTTCGTTTAGAACCTGATGGTTCTTATGTTCCTATAGACATTAAGTCCGGACTTGCTTTTGAGGGGGCTAATAGTGACGAGGACGAGGAAGGAAAACCTAAAAAACATTATGCAGTACAGCTAGCTTTATATGTTGATGTATTAAAAAAGAATGGTTTTAAAAACAATGATTGTGCTGTGGTTCTTGATATTGAGGGAAAGGAAGTCACCTACAATCTCAATGACGCTATGGGGCAAAGAGATAAGCGTACATGGTGGGAATTTTATGAATCAATAAAAAACAATGTTGGTATTTTGATGGAAAATAAAGCAACGAATAAGCCAGCAATGTCTGGAATTTGTAAGTTGTGCCCATGGTATCTAAGTTGTAGTAAGTGGGCAAAAGATAATGATGACCCAACTAACATCTTTTATGTCGGTCGTTCAGTAAGAGATGTTCTTGCCGAGGATGCAGGTGTAAATACTATTGATAGTCTTTTAAAAATTGATACTGACGGACTTCTGGAACAGAAAGAGAAAGACAAAACCTTTCTTAAAGGGGTAGGTAAATCCACTCTTGAGAAAGCTGTTAGGAGGGCACAAATTCTTAAGGTATCTAAAAAACCTCTTATTTATGGGGAATTAGATTTCCCTGAAGTATCTCATGAGTTATTTTTTGATATTGAAGATGACCCCACTCAAGAGTTTGTTTATATGCACGGAGTTTACGAGAGAACAAAGGAAAGAGAACGCTATTTGCATTTTACTGCACACGAAATAACAGCGGACGCGGAGAAAAAAGCGTGGGGAGATTTTTGGACTTATGTAAAATCATTACCTAAAGGAGATTTTTCCGTGTATTACTATTCTCATCATGAAAAAACTACATATAGCAAGATGCAGAAAAAATATCCTGAGGTAATTTCAGCGAAAGAGGTTGAAGAATTTTTTGATAATCCAAATGTTATTGATTTATACCAAGTTGTACTTAAGATGACAGACTGGCCGGTAGGTAGCTATTCTCTCAAAGCGCTCGCTACATATCTAGGATTTCATTGGCGCGACGAAACACCATCCGGGGCACTGTCTATTCAGTGGTTTAATGATTATATCAATACAAAAGACGAAAAAGTTATAAATAGGATACTTGAATATAACGAAGATGACTGTAAAGCCACGATGGTACTAAAGGATGGACTGGTTGCTTTAGGATAGATGTTTTTTATTTTGCTAAAATATAAATATGCCCCCAGACCCCCTAACACTCCCTCCCAAAGATACAACCGTTTCCGAACCCTCCCCTGTGCCCCCTGAGGCCGTGGAAGCCCCCGCAAGCGAAGTTATATCGTCTCCGGTCATTGATACGCCTGCCGTTTCTGAGCCACCAAACGAGCCTACAGCCCAAGCCCCCGAACCCGAGAAAACGGCTCAACCGGAAGCCCAAAATGAGCCTGATTTAGCTCTTGAACCGGTTGCCGAACCAGCCCAAACCCAAACGGCTCAAATACCGGCAAATGAGCCGTTGAAGCCCGAACCAATGGCTCAAGTTCCGACTCCGGCAGTAGAACCAAGAAGCCGAGCCCGTGAATTGCTAGCGATTGCGCGAAACGCAATGCAGTTCCGGAAACGAAAGAAACTGGAAAAGATTTTGGTATTGCTTGAGAAGCGGGCAAGCATAACTAACGACGAGGTGGAGAAACTCCTGCATGTGTCTGATGCCACAGCGACAAGGTATCTATCAACACTGGCGAAAGAAGGGAAAATCAAACAAACAGGCAAAACAGGAAAAAGCGTATCGTATTCTAAAATCTAAACAAGGGAGCGGGTGCGTGCGCGCACGGGAGGGAGGGGCAAGCACATGCATTTGCGCCTCGGGCATTTCCGCTATGGCGTCCATGACTAAAGGACGAGCGCCGACTCTATCTTGAAACGCGAAGCTAAGTAGCGGAAGCGACACTACTAAGGAAATATTGAAAACGAGGAGAGGGGTTGTGCGAGGGCGGACTCCGTAGGCACATAAAAGCGAGAGGAAAACACAGGCAAACCACTAAGGAAATACGGCACTGAATACTCCCGCTAACCACTGCGAGGAGGAGCCCGACGCTGGGGAGAGGATAACTTCCTCTCCCCAAATGGTCGCGGGCAAGCGAGCCGAACGGCTCATCTCCTGGTATTTGAGCCGTTGGCGAGAGAATGCCCGCTCCTAGACATCTAGGCGCTCGTAGCCATAGCGGAAATGCCCGAGGCGAATGCCGAGGATGGACCCCTTTAAGTCAGGAAAGCAAAATGATAGAGTAATGACCGAGACACGATTGATGTATTCTGAATTTGCATTTCGCCCGAAGCCCCATCGCCCATACCTAAATCAAAGAATTTCCCGCCGGACTGATAAAGAATGGAGAGCGATGGGGCGAAGGGCGACCGCGCGTAATCGCGCGGTGGGCGCCGAGTGAAGCGAGGCGTTACGAGCTCCGCTCGAAAAAGGTTCGTGCAAAGGATAGAATTACATCACAAACTGAAACTTCTTCGGCTCCTCTAAAATAATTTATGCCGATTTATATAAATAATCCGATTCTCTCAACCAGTATATTTATAGTAATTTTTGTTTTTGTTCTACTTATATCAATCAGGCGAAAAGAAAAACATGAGCTATTTTCTTTGGAGCTAACACGTGAACTTAAGGGATTGGCGATTTTAGCCATAATCTTTTCCCACGTTGGTTATTTCCTTTCAGATAATCATAATTTTTTATTTCCCCTATCTATTATGGCGGGCGTGGGGGTAAACTTATTTTTATTTTTATCTGGATACGGGCTGACCATTAGCTCGTTAAAAGAGAAGTTGCAAATCAGCGAGTTTTACGAAAAACGTTTATTAAGATTGTTCGTTCCTTTTTGGATAATTCTTATCATCTTTTTCCTACTAGACTTTTTCCTTCTACACATTTCATATAGCTCAACATACATTCTCAAAACTCTATTTGGATTTTTCGGAAGCGCTGATCTATTTACTGATATTGATTCACCTCTTTGGTTTTTTACCCAAATCCTCTTTTATTATCTAGTTTTTCCGTTACTTTTTCTCAGAAAACACTCTTGGTTCACAGCAATTCTTGTTTATATTTCTTCATATTTCATACTTCAGTTGAATCTTCCGGTCACTGAAAGTGTTTTCCATTTATATCAGTTACATATGTTGGCCTTCCCTCTTGGTGTAGCTGTTGCTTCGCTGTTTTCTAAATCGTCAGTTTGGCTACCGATAATTCTTAACAAAATAAAAAAATTAAATATATTTTGGAATAATCTAAGAATTATGAAGCATGTTATATATTATGGAGTTTTAACAGCCCTGTTAATCTTAGTTGGTTATACTGCATACTATTCTGGTGTAGGAGAAAGCTTATGGAAAGAACAGTTAATTAGTCTTGTCACAATGAGCGCTGTAATATTTCTTTTTTCTCTGAAAAAATTCGAGATTAAAGCTTTCTCGCTTTTTGGCCTTTATGCTTATGAAGTTTACCTGCTTCACTGGCCTCTGGTATCGCGCTACGATTTCTTTTTTAAATTTTTTCCCGGCTGGTTAGCTATGGTCTTACACCTTATCCTTATTCTATTTTTAGCTTGGCTTCTAGTAAAGATACAGAACCGTATCCATCAGATTAAAATGCCTCACAAAATATTAGAGTCAGAGCGTGGCATATAACCTAATCTTTAGACGTCAAAATTTAACCCTATTCAAATCGTTAAAAAACCATTATTATGCTTAATTGTTAGTTATTTTGTATTTATACGCGCGGTTAGCTCAGTTGGTAGAGCGACCCCTTGACGTGGGGTAGGTCAGAGGTTCGACTCCTCTATCGCGCACCTAAAAATAAGAGAAGCGCATTTTTATGTGCGCGATAAGCAAGTAACAAATTCACTTGCGCGAGAAGTCGAAAGTCGCAGTCTGTGAGGACAGACGAGACGGGGTCGCGGAATTTTTCAGCAGAAAAATATCCGTGACCGACCCCTCTATCACATTTACTTTTAATTTTTCAAAAACTTTAACCATCCCATGAAAATACTAGCCATAGAAACATCGTGCGATGAAACCGCGATTGCGATTTTAGACATTAAGGAAACTAAAACTGAAACAAAAGTTTCTGTTTTGGGTAACGCCCTAATTTCTCAAATAGAAATCCACGAACAATATGGTGGTGTATACCCAGCACTAGCAAAACGCGAACACTCAAAAAATCTTCTTCCAATTTTAAAAACTGCACTCAAAAAGAGTGGTTTACTAAAAACCAACAAAACTAAATCTTTTGACACTAAGACAATAAATAAACTAAAAACTTTACTCTCACACGAGCACGAACTTTTTGAATTGATGTGCTCCGATTTACCACAAATAAAAATTCCGAAAATTGACCTAATTGTTGTAACAAGTGGCCCAGGTCTTGAGCCAGCGCTTTGGGTTGGTATCAATTTTGCTAAAGCGCTAAATTTCATCTGGGGTATACCTGTTATTCCAGCAAACCATATGGAGGGGCATCTACTCGCCTCACTCCTTAAGGGCTCCACAGGAGAGAAATTTTCGCTCAAAAAGCCTATATTCCCAATGCTCTCACTTCTTATCTCCGGTGGCCACACAGAGCTTGTTTTGGCTAAAAAATGGGGTGTTTACAAAGTAGTTGGACAAACAAGAGATGATGCCGTCGGCGAAGCTTTCGACAAAGTAGCCAGAATGCTTTCTCTCCCATATCCGGGTGGTCCTCACATATCGCGTCTTGCCGAAAAATATCGAGGAGAGTACGGAGACGAAAAATCTTTATATCCCCTTCCTCGTCCAATGCTCAATTCAAAAGATTTTGATTTCTCTTTTGCTGGGTTGAAAACCGCTGTCTTGTATACTATTAAAAAAATCCCGAAGATGAGCGAATCTATTAAAGAATCAATTGCGTGTGAATTTGAAAATTCAGCGACAGAAGTTCTTGTTTCAAAAAGCTCTAAGGCTATAGAAAAATTTGGCGTAAAAACATTTACACTCGGGGGCGGTGTGTCAGCCAACAAACACATTCGTTCTTCGTTTGAAAAAACAATTAAGAATGATTTTCCAAAAACTGCACTCTTTGTTCCCTCTCAAACACTAACAACCGACAATGCAATCATGATTGGACTTGCTGGATATTTTAAATCAGACAAATTAAAAGCGCGGGTCCCCCTTTCTAGGATCCGCGCTGATGGCAATCTCTCGTTTTAGGCGACATGGACCAAGGTTCGGTCGATGTATGAAATGAGCTTCGGGTTGGCTTTGCAGTTTTCCCGAAACTTCTTCCACACCTCCGACCATTCTTTGTCCGTGATCAAAACGGAGATGAAGTGCCGATGAACCAAGTGTTCCCTTAGGACACTGTTCGCGTGGCAAATTCTTGGACTCTTTCGCAACACAGCAAAAGCACATTTTTTTTGGCTTTCCCATGCGCGACGACCTCTCTCGATTTCAGACTTACTCTTTTTCCCAAAAGAGCTTCCGAACCTGAAATCTTCGAGGGCCACAAGAAGTTCCCCAACGAACGAGATGTCTGGAGAATATCCATTGTCCACTGGATTTCCAAAAATCTCTAGGAAGGCCCCATCTGTTTTTTGTTTCTCACTCATGGCCATGCTCCTTTTCAACGTTTACAACAAAACCTCTGGTTATTGTACAACAAAAGATGCAGAAAGTAAAGCACGGTAGAAAAAACCCTTATTTATGATATGATTTTGTCATTATGGACGGAAAATTCCTTAAGCCGTACGACCCTAAAGAGACTGAGTCTAATATCTATAAACTCTGGGAAAATAGCGGATTTTTTAATCCAGATGTTTGCGTTGAAAAAGGTGTGACCGAAAGCAATGCTGAAATTTTTTCAATCGTTCTCCCTCCACCAAACGTTACCGGCACATTACACATAGGGCACGCTGCAATGTTAGCCATAGAAGATATACTGGTGCGTTTTAATCGCATGCGTGGAAAACGCACACTTTGGCTACCAGGAACAGACCATGCCGCAATAGCCACTCAGGAAAAAGTTGAAAAGGAACTTTACAAAAAAGAAGAAAAAACTCGCCACGACCTAGGGCGTGAAATTTTTCTGAAACGAGTAGAAGATTTCGCTCAAGATAGTCACGACACAATTGTTAACCAAATCAAACGAATGGGTTCATCGATAGACTGGAGCCGTGAAGCATACACTCTTGATAAAGAAAGAAATCTTGCGGTCAAAACGGCCTTCAAAAAAATGTATGATGACGAATTAATCTACCGTGGACATCGCATTGTTAACTGGGATCCAAAACTCCAAACAACAGTTTCCGACGAAGAGATTGAGCGCGTGGAAGAAAAAACATCTTTTTATTATTTTAAATACGGTCCGTTCGTTATTAGTACAGCACGCCCAGAAACAAAATTCGGGGATAAATATATCGTGATGCACCCAGACGACAAACGTTATGCGGAGTATACGGAGGGACAACAAATAGAGCTGGAGTGGATAAATGGTCCAATTAAAGCAACTATCATAAAAGACGCGGCAGTTGATATGGAATTTGGAACTGGTGTTATGACAATCACTCCATGGCACGATGCTGTCGACTTTGAAATCGCAGAGAGGCACAATCTTGATAAAGAACAGGTTATTGATTACAAGGGTAAGCTCCTTCCGATTGCTGGAGAATTTGCTGGGTTACATATAAAAAAAGCTCGTCCACTTATCGTAGAAAAATTAAAAAGTAAAGGATTGCTTGTAAAGACCGATGAAGACTATATCCACAACATTGCAACGGATAGTCGCGGTGGTGGAATCATAGAACCTCAAATTATGATGCAGTGGTTTGTGGATGTTAACAAGGAATTTAAACTACCATACTCGGAAATAAACGGTATCTCATCAGGAGACACAGTAACACTAAAAAAGTTAATGATTCAGGTTGTTGAAAATGGTCAGGTAGAAATTATTCCCGAGCATTTCTCAAAAATTTATTTCCACTGGATAAATAACCTAAGGGACTGGTGTATCTCAAGGCAAATATGGTATGGGCACCGTATCCCTGTTTGGTACCGTGGTGACGAAACTTATACAGGAGTGGAAACCCCAGAAGGAGATGGGTGGGAACAAGACCCAGACACCCTTGATACTTGGTTTTCATCTGGTCTTTGGACTTTCTCAACCTTGGGGTGGCCAGAAAAAACTAATGATTTAAAAAACTATCACCCAACTGATGTTCTTGAAACTGGATATGACATCTTATTTTTCTGGGTAGCAAGAATGATCTTAATGAGTACTTATCTAACGGGACAAATTCCATTCAAAAAAGTTTATCTACATGGATTGGTTCGTGATGGGCAAGGACGCAAGATGTCCAAATCTCTTGGAAATATTATTGATCCAGTTAACATGTCGGATAAATTCAGCACAGACGCAGTACGTCTCTCACTTATCATCGGAACTGCTCCTGGGAATGACTCAAAAATTTCTGAGGACAAAATACGCGGCTACAAAAACTTCGGCAACAAACTTTGGAACATCGCACGTTTTGTTCTTGAGAATACCGAAAACATAAAAACTGAAGATATAAAACTAGGAAACTGGCAGTCTAAACAAATGAAAGATTTTGAAAATATTTTAGCTGAAATTACTGGGGACATTGAAAACTATCGTTTCTACTTAGCTGGCGAAAAACTATATCATTATACCTGGCACGTTTTCGCCGATAAAATAATCGAGGAAAGCAAAACTCATTTAGGTGGTTCTGATCAAGATGACATAAACGCTACAGCATTTATGCTTAAAAACATACTTCACAACTTATTAAAAGCGCTTCACCCGTTTATGCCCTTCGTAACAGAGTCAATTTGGCAACTACTTCCCAACTCACCATCAAAAGGTCATAAAATATTAATGATTGAGAAATGGCCAATATGATACTCCCCAACATAGATGCTTATTTTTATTCTTTATTAGGTGGAGTTTTGCCGGCAATATTTTGGCTTTGGTTTTGGTTGAGACAAGATAAATTAAATCCTGAACCAAAAAGACTTCTCGCTTTCGTTTTTATAGTTGGGATGCTGAGTGTTGCGTTTGTCATTCCCCTTCAACAATATGTTCAATCTTTTCTCGAAGAAGGTGTGCAGACCTTATCGGCTTGGGCATTCATAGAAGAGGTAATAAAATTTTTAGCATTTTTCATAATTGTTTGGTCAAGTCGTTTTCTTGATGAGCCAATAGACTGCGCGATGTATCTCATTACTGCTGCGTTGGGTTTCGCTGCTGCTGAAAATGCATTATTTTTAATTGACCCGATAGAAAATGGAAACTTGGCGGAAGGATTCATAACTGGAAATCTTAGGTTCCTTGGGGCAGCTGTACTACACGCAGAAGGTAGTGCTCTTATTGGGATAGCGCTTGGGCTTGCTTTTTATGCAAGAAGTTATATTCGCACCATTGCGCTTATTTTAGGTCTATTTGCTGCAACTGCATTGCATACTTTGTTTAATTTTTTTATAATGAATGACGAACACAATAATGTACTTGGAGTATTTGCATTTTTTTGGATTGTCGCAGTCTTAATCCTTCTTGTCTTTGAAAAAATAAAACAAATAAAAGAGTAAATTTTTAATAAATAATAAACCAAAGCCTTTATGTCTAAAGACAAACGATCATTTTTCGAAAAATTAACTGGGAGTGTTTCTTTAAATGACGATAACGAGGAAACTCTTGAACAAGACGACGAAAAAGGAACCCATAAGGGCACAGCTCCTTGGATGGAAGAAGAGGCTGAGGACGCACAACTAACTGTTGATGTTTACCAAACACCAACTGAAATAATAATCAAATCTATTGTTGCTGGAGTAAAGCCAGACGATCTTCAAATCTCCATAACTCGCGACATGGTAACAATCAAGGGTAAAAGAGAGGAAAACAAAGAAGGTGAAGAAGACGATTATTTCTATCACGAACTGTATTGGGGCTCATTCTCTCGAACAATAATGCTTCCACAAGAAATAGAGCCGGAGGAAACAGAAGCCATTGAAAAGCACGGGCTACTCGTTATTCGCCTTCCAAAAGTTGACCGCGAAAAGCAAACGAAACTAAAAGTTAGGTCAATTTAAATACAATAAAAAATCCGCTTACGCGGATTTTTTATTGTATGGTGTTGTTGTGGTGCCGAGAGCCGGATTCGAACCGGCGACCCCTTCCTCTTCAGGGAAATGCTCTACCAACTGAGCTATCTCGGCATATTTATTTTTTATCTCTGAACATTCAGTCCTTTCAAAAAGTCACTGATAATATTCGCATCTGGAAATGATTGAGTTTTTTGCTGAATATCCTCAATCCCACCAATTAAACTAGTGTATGTTTCAAGAAGTGTCGTAATGTATGGCTGAAGATAGTAATATACCCCAAAAGTAATACCGACAATGAAGAGCCAGTACATTGCACTCATTACCATAGACCATCGCTGAGAGCGATGCATTTTCTTCAACAAATCGTTATTTTCCTCCGATATCTTAAGGGTTTTTTCAAGCAACTCACGCAATTCCTGATCCATAACAAATACTATAGCACATAGATAACCGGTGATAAATGTTAAAGGCGCGCTGTTTTAAGCGCGCCTCCTACTACTTATTGGCCATTTCTACAGGCCGCTCACGACCTGTGACTTCAGGGCGTAACAGTGCGGTGTCGTCATATTCGTGAAGACGACGACCTCGCAATCAGGGCCCGGGTCAATGACCTCGCGCTTCATTCGGCGCATGTGCCGACCCCTTTTCGCTTCGATCTCGACCACCTTCTTTTTGCCGATGACCGAAACATTGCTGTTGCGGAGAAAGCCACAAAGCTCGGAAAGGTTGGCGTTGATTCTGCCATTTTCCCCGACACGACACGGAATCATGTAACGCGCCGTAAAACCCGGCGAATACGCGACGGCCGGACGCTGGTACGGAGCCGGGGTTTCCTTGTCGAAAAAAAGATCGACGCGGGTAACCTTCTTCCTGCCGAAAGCTGGCTTGGCCTTCTTTCCGGTGGCAGGTTTTGTTCCTGATACAGTTTGCGAATCTTGCATGACTGTTTCCTTATTGTATGTTTTTAAACAATTAAAAACCTCCAAAGCTTGTTAGGCTTAAAGAACTTGTCCACCTTTCTTGTTAAGATTAAATGGGTAAAACCAGCCCAAACTATACAATACCGGATAAAAAAAGCAATAGTGTTGATTTGTACCATTGGCAGGAATCGGTCACTAATAATTTTGAAGACAAAATTTTCTTGACCACGGAAAAACAATTCAGCAGGAATCGCGAGTACGCTTTCGGTCACGGATAATTTTTCGTCGCCACTCAAAATTTCCTCGACCCCGGCTCACTTGTTTTTGTTGCTACAAAAACATAGTTCCGCCTTTCGATTCCTGCACGCGACTGAAGCAGTTCAGTCGCTCTCGGGCATAAAATAAAGAAGAACGGCTCGCTAGCCGTCTTCTTTATTTTATGCCCTCGGCAGGAATCGAACCCACAATTACCCCTTAGGACGGGGTAGTTATATCCATTTAACTACGAGGGCCTTCTGTCTATTTAATTACCGTTATATCTTACCTTAGATTCAACAAAAAACACTAGAAATCCTAGTGTTTTTTGGCCTTAATTCCTTTAAATTAGCTCTACAAACCAAGCAATTCTTCTACTCTTGGCTTATTAAATCCAACAATGGCTTCCCCTTCTATCACGATAACTGGAACTCCACGTTGTCCCGTTAGGTTAATCATTTCTTTTTGTCTTTCCATATCTTGTGCAACATTAAACTCTTCAAAGGAAACATTCTTATCTTTGAAATAATTTTTGGCCATATTGCAGTAAACACAAGTTGGGGTGCTATAAATAGTGACTTTTTTCATATAATTTTTACTATTTTTAATGAATGCTGATTATATCACAAACTTAAAATGGTAATAAATATTAAATTTTGTGCGGGTAAGCGAGCAAAGCAGTTTGCTCGCTTACCCGCACAGCTTTTCACTTTACTCAATCTGTGCGGGTACCGGGAATTGAACCCGGGTCTCAACCTTGGGAAGGTCGCATTCTGCCACTAAACCATACCCGCAAAATTAAAATTGATTCAAAAAAATTCAAAAAACTTACTGAGCCACGACTTCGATGTTGTTGCCTTTTTTTCTTCCTCTTCAACGACAATAATAACTCCTTCCCCATTTTTAACAACCCTAAATTTTGTTCTGAGTTCCTCTTCAATTCCTCTCTCGGTTTTAAGTGTTCCGATTTGTGCCCGAAGGGATTCTTCCCTTATTTGGACTGCAAGCAACTCATCTTCAGCAATTTTTCTTTTATCTGCGGTTAAGCGATTGGTTTGATACATATCAAATGTCGCGTTCCCAATGAGTAAACAAAAGAAAAAAACTATCCCAAACGTAACCCTAGAGTACAAAATACGGCGAAACCTCTTTTTGTCTTGAAATTCGAGCATTTTCTGATATTATAACCCTTAATTAAACTTTAGATATTATATGATATTCAACAAAGGAAACCGTAAAGTCGTCAGAATCACTTGGATAATAGTGAGTTTGCTCGTTGTGGTGAGTATGATTTTGTTATACCTCGCTCCTCTTTTTAGCTAAACTCTACTGATTTTTCATCATCGTCAAAAATACCTCTTTAGGTATATTAACTCTGCCTCCCGCTTTCATTCTCTTCTTTCCTTTCTTTTGCTTCTCTCTAAGCTTCATTTTTCGCGTAATATCGCCTCCGTAAAGATACCCTGTAACGTCCTTCCTTAGTGCTTTTAAACTACGGGACGAAAGGATTCTCCCGAGCGCTGTAGCTTGAATTTTGACCTCAAAAAGCTGTCTTGGAAGAACTTGGTGCAATTTTTCAACTGCTTTTTCCGCGTCTTCCTGCGCCCTTCTACGCGAGATAACGCGGGTAAAAGCCGGAACAACTTCGTCCGCAACAACAACATCAAGCCTAGTAACATCAGCCTTGCGCATCTCATTGATATCATAGGAAAGGGAGGCGAAACCAGACGACACGCTTTTCAGTTCATCGAAAAAATTTCTCATCAATTCACGAAGTGGAACCCTCGCACCAATCGAAACGCGGTTGTCTCCGAATATACTTGATTCTCCAACCTCTGCTTCGTGTTCATATAAAAGTTGCATAATTCCACCCACATAATCTGGCGGTGTAATGAGTGTAATCGAGGCCCACGGCTCAAAGGCTTCCGCGTAAGTTCCATCTCTTGGAAAAAGATGTGGGGAATAAATTTTTTCCCTCTTCCCTCCCTGATAAACAACTTCGTAATTAATAGATGGCGATGTGACAATAAGCTCAAGATTAAATTCTCTCCTTAACCGCTCGGTCACAATTTCCAAGTGAAGCATCCCGAGAAAACCACAACGAAAACCGCGACCAAGAGAGCCTGAAACTTCTTCCTCAAAAGAAAGAGACGAGTCAGATAATTTAAGTCTAACCAATGATTCTTTTAGGAGATCAAAGTCATCCTGACTTTCTGGATAAAGCGAAGCCCAAACAACCGGTCTTGGATTTTGATATCCCGGAAGTGCGGGTAATGGATTTTTTGTTAGCGTAATTGTATCTCCAACAGAAGCGATGCCGGGTTTTTTGATTGCCGTAACAATATAACCAATTTCTCCCGCAGAAAGTTTATCCGCAGGTTTTTTCTCGGGAGTGAAAATTCCAACATCGGCTGAAATAAACCTCTCGTTTGCTTCGCGAAAAGATAAATCATCCCCTTTTTTAATTTCACCATCCAAAACTCTCACGTAAACGATAACCCCTTGATGGTTTGAATATTCAAAATCAAAAACCAATGCTCTGAAATTATTTTTTTCATGATACTCCTCTTTTGGTGGAGGAACACGTTTTACTACCGCCCGAAGTAGTTCCTCAACCCCCTCACCGGTTTTTCCAGAAACAGCCAAAATATCACTTTCTTCACAGTCTAGTAAATTCATAACCTCATGCTTAACTTCCTCAACGCGGGATATTGGAGAATCTATTTTAGTCACAACGGGGATAATCTTAACCCCAAGCTCTTTGGCCATTGCAAGAGTTGTAAGAGTTTGAGCCTGCACACCTTGCGTTGAGTCGACAAGTAAAAGCGATCCTTCAACAGCCTGTAGTGCCCTGGAAACTTCGTACGAAAAATCTATATGCCCTGGGGTATCAATCAAATTTAATACATACGATTCCCCATCCACCATATAATCCATACGGACAGGTGTCATTTTGATGGTAATGCCACGCTCGCGCTCTAAGTCCATACGATCCAAGACTTGGTCGCGCATTTTGCGCTTTTCGATTGTGTGGGTTGCGTCAAGCAAACGATCGGCCAAGGTCGACTTGCCGTGATCAATATGCGCGATAATACTAAAATTACGAATGTGTTTTAAACTCATAAATTGAGCCGTATTTTAGCATAAATTTTGAACCCTGCCCCTTATATAAATAACAGTTTTTCTCTTCTCCCCTAACGAGGCTAACTACCTAAAAGCTAACTTTCTATACCTATAGCTCTTCTTGTGCCGGGGCAACAACATCCGCTTTCCAAAACTTTTTATGTAACGCAAATGAAATATCTCTAATTTCACTATTTTTTAAAATTTTTAAAACAATAATACCGAAAATAATCCCTATTCCTCCCGACAAAAATCCTTGGAGAAAAATTCCAACAGCAGTTTGGGTGTTTAAAATTAGAGCAAAAAAATTCAAACAATTATAGGCGACAAAACCCATAATGACTGAGGCGGAAAAGCTTTCAAAAAACGTTTTTCTTATTATGTGATAAAGGTCAATGTTAAAATCTTTTTCGAACATAAACCAATGCATCGTAGCGTTAATTATCGAAGCAATAGAATAAGCGAGTGGTAGCATCAAAACAATCGTCCCGGGAATATAATCAACACGCAAGATAGATTCTATAAAATACTGAAAGAAAGTATTTTTTTCAAAAAGTACCACCAACCAAAATGCTCCACCGATAGCACCGACCGAGGAAAATAAATTAATAAAAAGTGGTTTCCTCGTATCCCCGGCCGCATGATACCCTCTTGAAAAAAGAACTGTCAAACTTTGAGTTAGCACCGAAAAGGAAAATAAAGCGAGTGCCGCTGCTGTAAGGCGGGTATCATTCCAACTAAAAGCACCGGAGCCTAATATTGTACGCACTATCTGTGCTCGTAAAACAATAAAAAGTACTGTAATTGGTACAGACCAAAAAATTATGTGTCTTAAGGCGGTTATCATGTGCTCTACAAATCTTTCTTTTTCACCTCGAGTAAAAAACGACGCAAGCATCGGGAAGGCGGCCATTGAATATGCGACCCCAATTGTTGCCAATGGAACTGATTGCAAGTTAAACGAGAAATTGAAGATTGAAATAGACCCAACATACATAGTCGACGCCAAAGCACCTAAAGCAATCAAAACAAAATGGTTTGCAGAAAGGGTTATTGTTCGTGGCAAAGAAACAACAACAACCTGGGAAATGTCTTTCCAGTTCATTTCTTTAACAAAACGAGGCATAAAACCACGCTCGATAGCAACCGGCAATTGAACCAAAACATGTAGCAGGGCCCCAAAAACAACACCAAAAGCCAGGCCTTTCATCCCAAATGTCGGATAGAAAAGAAAAACACCGACAATTATTCCCGCGTTATACAAAACCGGAGCAAGAGCATAAACAAAAAACCTCTTGTAGAACTGGGTGATACTTCCAAAAATATTATTTGAAAGTCCTAGAATAAACGGTGACAAAAGCAGGATTCGGGAAAGTACTATAAGTGTATTTATTTGTTCTTCTGAAAAACCAGGGGCGATAAGTGGCGCTAGGTATGGAATTAAGAAAAAAACAACAACACTAGAAAACACCATCACTAGAGAAAAAATGGTGAATATCTCTGAAACAAATCTCTTTGCTTTTGTTTCGTCCCCTTCCATCCGAGAAAGAAATGGAATGATGACCGACACAGACACGAACGAAGCAATAACTACATACAACGCATCTGGAATGCGGAATGCCGCGTAATAAACATCTAGTGTTGGTCCTGCTCCAAAATAATTCGCGAACAAACGGTCTCTCAAAAGAGCCAGGATTTGTGACGCCACAGCAAAGAACCCAAGAAGAAAAGCGGCCTCGTGTAGACCGCTTACTTCTTTACTTAATGCGTCTATGATTCTTTTAACCATTTAAACAAGAATCATTACCTGATATTAATTTTCTTTTACTGGAGGATTACTCTTCTTTTCTGGGGATGGTGGAGGAACATCAGTTAACGCACTCTTTCCATCTCTAAGGTTAACAAGAATGTTCTTAACCTCTTGGTTGTCTGGATTTAGTGCTTCAACTTTTTCAAACTGAGCAAGAGCATCAGCCTTTCTTCCAACCTTGTCGTAACTTAAGCCAAGGAAGTACATTGCGTTTGAATAATTCCCATTAAGCTGTACTGCGCGCTCCAAAGAAAGAATTGCACCATTGTAGTCTTTGTTGGTGTATTTCAACAAACCCAACTGGAAGAACAAACCGACATCATTTGGTGACAATAACGAAGCTTGATCTGCTCTTGAAATCGCTTCTGCTATATTTCCCTCTCCTGCTTCAAGCTGAGAAAGGAAGAAGAGCGCATCTGTGTAATTGCTCTTTAGAGCGAGTGCTTTGTTAAGGTTTTCTCGAGCGGCCTTGTTGTCTTTGTTTGCAACCTCAAGACGAGCAAGTGTGAGGTATACAAGCGGACTTTGTGGGTTTAAAACAGAAGCCTGCTCGTAAGCTTTCTTTGCTTCGTCGTAAGCACCAGTAACACCGAGCTGAACAACAGACTCGTAAACTGATGCTAGATTCATCCAGTTCGTGTAGTTTGTTGCGTCATAATCGCGAGCCTTACGAGCATTTTCTATAGCATTTCCAAGAATAGCTTGAAATTGTGATTTTGCCTCTGCTTCAGTAAGGTTTTGCTGTTGGAATAAATTATTCAACTTAACCAAATAAACCTGAGAAAGTGATCTGTAGTAAAGATCGTTCTCTGAAAACTGAACTGCTTTAAGCAAGCCAACTTCAGCCTTGTCAAAATCTCCATCAGTATTCAAAGCCTGAATAGTCTTCTGGAAATTAATAGATGATATTGCTTTCTCAACAAAAACATAACCAAGTGCAGCCGAAGCAATCGTTAGAGAAATTAAAGCAAGCACAGAAACAAAACCAATTTTAGGACTTCCAAGGAGTGAGATTTGGTAAGTTTTAACAATCCCCTCGTTTATTAAGGTGGCAATGAAAACTCCTGTCATAAGGAATGCCAAGGCATAGATCACAACATTAGGAACGTAGAACATTGCGAAGAGCCATAAATACACAGACAAAAGGAAAGACGAGAGTATTGAATACTGAGCCATACGTCCCATATCAAACATGAGAATGCTCTTGACCCCACGGAAGAGGAAATATCCAAGGAATAAAACCCAAGCCAAAACACCAAAAAGTCCAGTTGTGACAGCGAACGATGGAATCAAACCAATCCCGGCGTTAAAGTCAGTTGCCCAGAAAATTGTTTCATTCAAAACTGCTGGTCGGTGCAATGCCCACTCTGATGAAAAACGGTTAGGACCACTTCCTAGTAGAAGATTCTGAGAAAGAGAACCCTTCACGATGTCATATGTAGCACTCCAGGATGGACGAACCTCTACTTGTGAAGCATTGAACTGTGTTGGCAAGAAACCACCAATTTTATCTCCGGAAAAAACATAAAAGAGTGAAATTAGAAGTACAACAAGTGCAATTACTGGAACCTTTGTCTTTGGTATCAAAGAAGGAGCTTCTTGATCATTTGTTGGGTTTTCGCTTTTGTTTAAGTAAATCGCAAAAACAAAAATCATAAGAGAGATTACAGCGAGAGCAATCCAGGCAAAACTGAAGTTAACAACGGCCAAGAAAAATACTGAGACAGCAAGAGACAAATAAGTGAGGTACTTAACAAAACCCTTAAGAGGTAATGTTTCAAGGGTTATCATGGAAAGAATAGCTATCATCCCAAAAAATGCCCCTAAATCGTTCCATTTACCAACAGTATTGGCGATTACACCAGAGAAGTTTCCTCCTAAAGTAAGGACATCTGCTCCTGCAAAAAGACGAATTCCTTGGTAAATAGCTACTACCAAGAAAGAAGCCATTGCCGACACGTAAACTGTGAACACTTTGTCTCTTGAATTAACCAAAATAGAAGCCAAGAACAAAAGAAGGAACATCACAAAAGTGAATGCAAATGTTCCGACTTCAAAACCTTGACCAAAAAGTGACATCGCTGGAACTTTTGAAGCAACAGCTGAAACTAAATATTCAAGTGGAAGTAATGCTGCGAACAAAACAAGAAGTGTTTTTGGTACAACAATCTTGCCATCCACCATACGCCCCACTAGCCACAAGGCTGTCGCGGCAACAATTAAGATAACTGCGAGGACACTCTTACTTACATCAAGAGAAATCCCACTTACAGACAAGAAAAAAACTGGTAATAAGAAAACTAAACCAACCAATAATCCAAACGGTAATGCCTCCAATGAAAACAATTTTTTTATTCCTTGCATGAAAATGAAAGTTATTTAAATTTATTAATTAAGTGTTCAATATTATATAAGAAATTTGGAATAACACACAATCTTAATTGTGTGTTAAAAAGTGGACAACAAAAAAGACCATAAAATATGGTCTTTTTTGTTTACCCTGAACCTATAAGCCGAATTCTGTACCCCGTGAGATGGCGGCGTCTTTCGACGCCTATCTCACGGGGCGACAGCCATTTATCTGGGCTCGTAATTACTTACGGGCTCAAGCGGCACTCCATCATAAAGATGGCACGGCCTTGCACTTAAGTAAGGATTTAGCCGTTTCACCCCTATATTTCTATAGGATTCCTCCACGTGGGAGGTCTAGCCTTTCGGCATCGACGTCACTGCTCGCACCTCTCGGATTGCTCCGGACGGGCGTTACCCGCTACCCTTCTACTGTCGCCGAACGGTTAGACAGTAAGTGTTCGGACTTTCCTCCCCAACAATAAAGTTAGAGCGACTGTCCGGTTCAAGGCCAAAATACTATAACACAAATCTTTAAAATTTAAATAGCTGGAATTTTTTCACACTAAATATTAAGAAAGAAGAAACGAGACTGTTTGTGGTAAATATTTTGCGACAATGTCTGGTCTTTCCAAATCGTGATCTCCCCCTTTAACTAAAATTGTCTTAAAATTTTTTAGGGAATTACCCTGACTTTCGAGTGGAATTGATCTATCGCTATCACCTTGCACAATAAGTAATTTTTCTTTAGGAATTATCCCCATCAATTCGCGATAATCTCTATCTTTATTTTCAAGGTAGTGAAGATTGGAAATAACGTGAGAATAGGTCATCATTCTATCTTTTTTCATTTCCCGACTAAAAGCGCGTTGGTCAAAAAACTTTTTGTAATTTGCCCAAGAAATTTTTCCTCCAGGATAACGCCTCTTCACAAAAGAATATTTTAAAATTTCACCCATATTAAGAGCCGGCCCAAGAAAAACAACCCTATCAAAAACATCTTTTTCTCTCGCGCATAAAATAATAGTCGCGGTACAAGCAAAGCTATGGGAAACTATCCGAATACTTTTAAGACGAGGCACTCGCTCACGAAAGGCTAAAACAGCAGCTCCTAGCTCTTTTGAAAGTTTGTCCGCCGTAATATCTTCGAACGACCCGTCTGACAAACCGCAACCAGAAAAATCAAAACGAAATAGATTTACCTTACCTTCTAGTTTGTTGGTTATATTCTTAAACTTTGGCTCCATCGAGGTTCTTCCAAATCCATGAGCAAAAATCACACCAGTACTCGATGGTGCCCGCTCAAAAATTCCACGCAAAGTTTCTCTTTTGTGATTCTGAAAAGAAATAAGCTCGCCGTTCATCCCGTTAGAAATAAGAAGTGCTGGCACTTCTGTATACCCGTTTAGTAATAATATCTATATTAATAATTTTCCCAATAATTATCCTCGTTAATAAAACATAACATCGTAATTTCGAACGGGATTCATTCGCGCTATTGTAACAGACGAATAAAATCAAAGCACGCAAAATAGCCTCTTATTTCCCTATTAATACTTTTTTAATTCCTACAAAGACGAAATAGATTCTTTGTTTTTAAAATAAATTAAAAGACCAATCATTAGAGCAACCAAAAAAATCGCCGAGCCAATAAAACAAGGCGTTATAAATGGGTTAGTAATCAACTGTCCTGAACACCCACGAACTGGCCCACCAGAACTAGCGTAAAAATTAAATGCATCTGGAAGAAAGTTACTCCATGCAAAAATAGTTGCTAGAGATAAAAACCAAGACATGAATTTCTCATGCTTTCTTTTCTCTTCTTCGCTCATCTTGGCCATACGAAGTGACCAAATAAAAGCTCCTATAAACGCAAATGCTCCGTAAAAACAAGGAGTTGCTACTGGGTTTGGTATTACGCAATTATCTAGTTTGAATATAGTTCCTTCGTATCCGTAAAATTTCTGGAAATCAGTAAACACGGTAACCCATGCGAATAAAGTCCCTATCAATAAGACAAGCGACAATATTCTCGGTAAATGTTCCCACGCCTTTTCTTTGGTCATATTTTAAGAGTTTATTATTTCTAAAACTATTTTACGATCACTACCCCTTTATCAACTGGATTATTCTCATTGTGATAAGCCCATGTGCCAGCAGAAACAAAAGTAAAATCATAGATTCCTCCACGACCAACGGTCTTGCTTTGATTCATTTCACCATAAAGAGAGCTTGTCTTGTCATCAGCAAAAATTCTCATTGCCTTGCTTGCATTATTAACAAAGCGAACTGACTTACCAGCTTTAATTTCAAGAGTTTTTGGAACAAAGCCCTTATCCGTATAACTAATCAAATAATATCCCTCTTTTGTCATGGCTGGTAAGGTAGTCCCTGTTTTTGTTGTGCTTGTCACAGCCGATTTAGTTGTTCCTGTTTTACCAGCAGTTTCATTCGTACTGGTTGAAACACCTGATTGTATTTCGTTCTGCACAGGGGCCACTACCTTTTGACTTTGAAATAAATAATAACCAACTGCAACGACAATAACTACACCGATGATAATATTCTTCTTGTTTGTTAGTTCCATAATTTTAAGCAAATATATAATATTGAAGACGCCACGCGACTGTAGCCGTCTTATATTTAAATACTATACCCTCGTGAATATTTTTGCGAACCACTTTTCCACTTTTTAAAAATTATTATTCAATAAAAACTATCATCGAATTATTTGCGTTACAACAATTTATAAAGATTGGCGTAATTTCTGCGCGGAAACCGCGAGAAAAAGAGGAAACTCTTTTCTAGCTTCATCTTCTGCTTCACTTTTAGGACCTTTTTCACTTTTTCTATGAGATACCCATTCCTCCATCTGAGTAACAACAAATCCATTTTTTGAAAGCGCCTTCATATAAACTTGAAGTGGGCGGTGAAACGAGTACGTCACCGCTGATTTTTTTCCGGCGGCAGTTTCTCCTGGGTGCATGTCAATTTTAATGCGCGCTTCCTTAAGATAGCCGTCTAGTCGACGAAATTGTATTTTCTTTTGTCCGTCATAACCCCACTCAGAGCGCTTTGGTATACGAAAACACGGATGATTCAAAACAAATACAAATTTACCGCCTGACTTAAGAACGCGCGCCACTTCTTTAAGAGCTTCATCCAAATGCTCAATGTTCTGCAGAGCAAGAACGCAAACTGCTTTATCAAACGACGAAGCCACAGCAAACTCCATTTTCCCGGCAGGCGCTATAAAAAAAGAAATTTCTGGTGACTGTTTTTTTGCTTTTTCTATAAGCTCACGGGCGATATCGGCGCCAACAACCTTCGCCCCATTTTTCAAAAACAATCTTGAAAAATATCCCTCACCGCAGGCAACATCAAGAACTTTTTCACCGCTGTTTAAAGCAAGAAGTCGGAGTATATTTGGGGAAATAACTTTCTCGTGATAAGTATTTTCATCGGAAAGATGCTCTCGATACCAGTCAGCAACCTCGCCCCATGATGTTTTTTTGGGTTTTAAAGTCATATTCTGCCTATTATATAGGAGTCTTTATTTCAGCACATCCCACATAGCTGGGTCTTCTCCACCATCAATCTTAAATATCGAGACTCCACGCACACCAAGTTTTTTCGCAAGATCGACTTTATCTTTAATTGCTTTTGCATCGCTCCACCACACAATATTTGTAAAATTTGAAACATTGCTTGTTGATAAGTTTTCAGCGACTGTTGAGGTTTTTATATTCTGATCTGGGTTATTACTTGGTTGTGTAGGAGGTACTGTTTCTACCGGAGTATACATAAAACCTATTTCGCCGGAAGAATTTCGTTGGGGAGTTATATTAAGAGAGAGAGCAAGGTCGGTTGCGTACCTGGGGTTAAATGCCCACTGTAAATCATAACGATATCCGTATTCTGATAACTTTGTCACCTTATATTCATAACCATAAGTAGCAATGCCTATTGATATTTTCCGTTTAGAAATATCTTTCATCGCAAGCCTTATTGATTTTTCTACCCAAGCAGGATCTGCCACTGGTATATATGGTGCTGTGCGGGCACGATTTAAAACAATATCTATTGTCCCTTGGTCATATGTCATAAAGCGCACGCGGTCACAATATTTATTTATCGCCACAAAATCATTCGCATATCTAATATCCTTCGGAATATTGTCGTACCTAGAATCAAGCGGTGTACGTGCTTCAATAGTACACATCACCCACTTGTTTCCCATACGCTGATAAAGCCCTTTTAAGAAAGTAGAAAAATATGGTTTTGTTTCTGCTTTCTTACCCTCAAAATCAATATCAATACCATCAAAACCTTTTTCTTTAACTAGGGCGGCAATTTCATCCTCTAGGGCAATTCTAGTTTTTTGATTAGACAAAATACGATGCAACATCTCTCCGTTGCTTGTCATAACAGTTGGAATAATACGAACTTTTTTCTTCTTCGCTTCTTTTATTAAGGTAAGCCAAGGCTCTTCGTCCATCTTGGCTGTATCGTTTAAGGTGCCGTCATTTTTGATTGTATATCCAAATGGATTTAACTCTGTAAAAGTATCGAGGTGAACCAAAGCATCCGCGGTCCCAGTCGCCTTTCTCCAGTATGGAATCCAACCGGAAACCTCAAGTGTACTTTTAAGTGGTGGTGCTATTTTTATACTCGGTTTAGTTGTCGTGGTTGTTGCCCCATAACCAATAAAGGGCAGAAGCACAACAAAAGCCACGAGGGTACCCTTAATAATTGTGTTTGTGATTTTTCCTTTCATTTTATTAATTAAGATGAACTCATTATATCACCACCAAAAAACTATTTACCCAGAACAAATCTTGCTAAAATTATCTAAATGAAAATTTCTCCCGAAGACTTTTGAAAAAATAATTATCCTCTAGCTCCGCAAAAGTTACCAACTGTGGTGAACCAGAAATAATAATCTTATCTTTTTTCCTCAATGGGAACGTCGTATCGCCATCGGCTTGTAGTAAAACGTCAATTGACTCCCGTCCGTTCTGGCTCGCCAAAAGATGATGCTCTCTAAACTCACCTACAACAATCTCTACACTATGTTCTGGCTTTATAACAATACTAGGCGTTGGTAAGCCATGATCCAACAATTCAGTAATAACGAGACATTGAATATCTGGAGAAATGATCGGGCCATGAGCAGAGAGGTTGTAGGCAGTCGAACCTGTAGCCGTCGAAACCAAAATACCACTTCCTCTAACCGACTGTATTCCGTAACCACCGATTCCGACTTCGAGCTCTACAACCCCGAGCAAATTGTGCACCAACACTTCATTTACAGCAGACGCCGAAAACACCTTTTCCCCGTTTCTTATGACTTCCGTTAAAAGCGTTGTTCTCTTAACAGCCTTGTAATCTCCATTGAAAAACTTTTCCAGTGCGGTAAAAAAATATTTCTCTTCACGAACCGAGGCCAAGAAACCAACATTGCCAAGATTAAGACCGATAATAATTGCATTTTTTCGTTTTACCATTCGCGCCGCCTCTAAGATTGTCCCATCGCCACCAAGAACGATGATTGCCTCGGCGTTAAGAATTTCCTCTGTTGTAGAAATATTTTTAGAATCAAGCCATTTTTTAATCTTTTTTGCACAATTAACAGCCCTCTCGTTCTCTTCTCGATAAAACAGAAAAATATTTTTTTTTGAATTTTTTAGGGATTTTTTCATGAATTTCTGAGCAATTAAACTAGAATGAAAATATAGCATGAGATAAAAAATTCATGTACTATTCGCAAATGACCAATAAAAACTGGGGATTTGATGTGCGAGACATGGACAGAAACGTGCGCCCACAAGACGATTTCTATCACTACGCGGGTGGTGGTTGGCTCAAGAAAAATCCAATCCCAGCAACAGAATCACGCTGGGGCTCTTTCACTATCCTACGATACGAAACTGAAAAAAAGCTTAAACTTCTTCTTAAAAAACTAGACAGTAAACAGCATTTTTCGGCAAATACACCTGAGCAAATGATTCGAGACCTCTATCGTTCTGGGATAAACACAAAAGAGCGTACACGCCTCGGCATTAAACCAATCGCCAATTACTTAAATCTGATTGACGATATTAAAAATACTGACGATCTCCTTTCTTGTATCACAGAATTTCACGTTATTGGCATCAACGTTCTGTGGGGTTGCGACGTAGACCAAGACATGAAGGATAGTAATAAGAACATTCTTTATTTTTATCAAGGAGGATTGGGTATGCCGGATCGAGATTACTATCTTAAAAACGACAAGGAGTCGTTGCGTGTCCGCGATGCTTACCGTCCCCACATATCGGCAATCTTTAAATTATCCGGCGCTAAAAAACAAATTCACGGCGAAATGTCCGAGATAGTTTACAAAATTGAACACCGTCTCGCAAAACACTCAATGACAAAAGAGGATATTCACGAAGTCGAAAAAATCTACAATAAAAAAACCTTGCCACAACTCAACAAAATTGCCCCAGAAATAAATTGGGGAGAATATTTAGTCCGTATCGGGGCTGGCACACCAAAAACACTCATAGTTTGCCAACCTAACTTTTTTAAAGAAATAAATCGCTGTATCAAAGATATTTCTATCGAGGATTGGCGCATTTACCTAAAGTGGCACCTACTGCGAAGTATGTCTAGTTTTCTAACGCCAGCCTTTAAAAAAGAAAGTTTCCGTTTTTACGGAACGATAATGCTGGGTTCAAAAAAAATGAAGCCACTTTGGCGCCAAGTTTTATCTGTTGTAAACGGTAGCCTTGATGAGTTATTAGGGGAAATCTATGTCAAAGAATATTTCAGTGCCAGAACAAAAGACCGAGCAATTGAAATGGTGCGGGATTTATTTAGCGCATATGAGGCACGCATTAAATCTCTCGACTGGATGAGCCCACAAACAAAAAGAAAGGCTCTCCAGAAACTACACGCAATGGTTTACAAAATTGGTTATCCTGAAAAATGGAAATCGTATCGTGGCCTAAAAATAGACGCGAGTGACTATGTTGGAAATATTATTCGTATCTCTATCTTTGAGCACAATCGTGCTATGAAAAAACTCAGAAAGCCCGTCGACCGGAAAGAGTGGCACATGAGCCCACAAACCATAAACGCATACTGCAATCAAACAATGAATGAAATTGTGTTCCCTGCTGCAATTCTTCAACCACCATTTTTTAACCCAAACTCCGATGACGCAATAAACTATGGCGCAATGGGTATGGTTATTGGACACGAGATAACACACAACTTTGATGACCAGGGATCAAAGTTCGACATAAACGGAAATCTTAAAAATTGGTGGACACCAGCTGACTATAAAAATTTCAAGAAAAAATCACATCCTCTTGTAAAACAGTTCAACTCCTACAAAGTAGCGGATGGTGTCTCAGTCAATGGCCAATTAACGATTGGCGAAAATATTGCCGATTTGGGTGGTCTCGCCATTGCTCTTGATGCATACAAACTAAACCTCGCTCGAACTGGCCGCCATGATATAGCGGGATTTACTCCTGAACAAAGATTTTTCCTCGGATACACTTTATTTGAGAGAGAAAATACTCGTCCTGAATTCCAAAAAATGATGGCAATTAACGACCCGCACTCGCCATCAATATTTCGAGTAAATGGACCTATCTCAAATCTTTCTGAATTTTACGAAGCATTCAACGTAAAGAAAGGAGACAAATTATATCGCGAACCAAAAGATCGTCTAAAAATTTGGTAATTGAAGAAATAGATATTAAAAAACCACAGGCTTTAACTGTGGTTTTTTAATATCGAAACTTAAGCTGATTTTCGAAGTTTCCTTAAATAAGGAGAGATGAAGTAATCAACCCCGTAATATCCAGCGACGCGCCAAGAAAGCATTAGGAAAATTCCTAAAATGAGAAAAATTGGATTAATACTAACTGTTCCAGCAAGTAAGAAATTGAGGTTCATAAATGCTCCAAAGAATGCCGCGATGCCAACAAGACATCCAACCATTAACCCGAGGCCGACCAAAACCTCCCCCACAGCAACCGCATTTGACCACAACATCACATTTGGTAACACAAAATCATTCAAAAAGGATGCGTACCACATCTGCACATCAGGATGTGCGCCAGAAGTTTTGGCTAAAGCTCCTTGTATAAATCCGGTCAATTTTGCTCCAGCTGTATAGCCAAACCATGCTCCATCTTGAACCTTGTCCCATCCTGCGGTAAACCACCCCCATCCAATATAAAGTCTAACCAAAAGCCACAAAGCCGCGCTCTTTGGACTTGAAAACAAAAAATGAGATATCGCCGACTCTTGAACAAAATGTATCGCCATAAAATATATTTAAAAAATTATTACTATCTACCACAATCACACACGTAAATTATACCCTATTCCCGAATCTTTTCCGACAACAAAGTGTTCTTAAAAAAATAACCTCCATTTCTGGAGGCTATTTTTTCTATTTAGGAAGTTTGGCTAGGTGTGTACACTTAAGACAAGCTGTTTGGCCATCGCGGGTTTTAATATATTTATAACCACAAGCACATTCAAGCACTTCGGTTACATGCTTCTTCTCTACCCATTTGCCATTTTTCTGAAACGTTCTAGTTGATGTTGTAAGATTTGGTTTCATATTATTTATGTTCAATAAATGTTAATGCTTTACCTTTCTTGCCCCCACGACCAGTTCGGCCTATGCGATGCACGTAATCATCGTAAGTCGCAGGGATATCATAATTGATGACATGAGAAACGTCTGGAATATCAAGCCCACGAGCAGCCACGTCGGTTGCAACCAAGACTTGTACACGATTGTCTTTAAACATTCCAAGCGAACGCTGTCTGCGAGCATGGTTTTTGTCACCGTGAATTGACTCCGCCTTAAATCCGCGTTCAACTAGTACATTTGATAACTTCTCAACGCCATGTTTTGTTCGCCCAAAAATAAGAACCTTAACAAACTCCTTTTGATTCAAAAGGTCATGGAGAGTATCAACCTTATTGGAAATATTAACCCTTACCACATCCTGATCCACATTTTTTGAAGTATCTCCTGTCTTAACGGAAATACGGACTGGTTCGTGTAAAAACTCATGAATTAGTTTTTCAATTTCTGGTGAAATTGTTGCCGAGAAAAATAGAGTGTGATGCTCTTTTGGCATTCCCGCCATAACAAAACGCATATCATTCACGAATCCCATATCAAGCATTCTGTCTGCTTCATCAAGAACGATGGTGCTAAAATCAGAAAGCTTAATTTTTGCTCGCTCAATCAAATCTTTTAAACGTCCTGGGGTTCCAATAATAAAATTATTTTTATAACGGAGTTCAGAAATTTGTTTTCCAATACTTGCTCCCCCGACACAGCACACAGAAAAAATCTTTGTACCGGTCCTTATTCCACGAGTAAATTCTTTTAGCTCCTCATCAATTTGAATTGCCAATTCGCGAGTTGGAACAACAATTAAAATATTATTCTTAGGATCAAGGCGAACTTTGTTTATAAGAGGAATAAGAAAAGCTGCAGTCTTTCCTGTACCAGTGTTAGCAATACCAACAATATCAGAACCTGAAAGAATGTGCGGAATAGCCCTGTCTTGAATTGGAGTTGGTAAGATATAGCCCTTTTTTATGATTGCCTCTTTTAGCTCTTGTTCAATATTAAAATCAGCAAATTGATGTTCTGGCTTGAAGTGCTCAATTTTTTCAGCAACAACAACGGCCTTGTTTATGAATCTTGAGAAATCAATTCTCTCGCCTCGCATTCCACTTCCTTTTGACTGACTGCGTGAGCTTCCACTTCTACTTCTACTATACCCTCCCGTACTAAAACGTGATGAACTGCCGCCACTTCTAAAAGAAGATGTTGGTCGTGAGTGTGATGAAGAGCTACCGCTCTTAAATGATGACGTTGGTCGTGATGTCGACGAAGAACTGCCACTTCTAAACGAAGACGCGGGTCGTGATGAATAAGACCCCTCTTTTTTAAAAGATGATGGTCTTGATTTAGAAAAAGGTTTTTTAGCACCCTCTCCAGCTCCAGATTTAATATTTCTTGTATACATAAAACGAATTAATTAGGGCTTTTTGCCCCCATAAACTACGGGTCATTAAGATAAAAGGCGACCGTTATGTCTCGCCAGTTTTTTAGATAAAGCTCCGATTTTGTGTGAGCCTTGGTATTTCGGGGAAACCCCTCAAAAACAAAAACCAATGAGATATTTAGTTATTTGAATATACTACACTCTAAATAGTGGGTTGTCAAGGCTAATATCTTCCCCGTTTTGTACCAATTAATACATTGCTCTTAGCTCTGATAGATGATAATCGAGGTCACTTCGTAGTGGATGATTTGGCCAAGCCTTCTTTATTGCCTCAATAATCTCAACATAATGCTCAATAAGATTCTCTTTTGGAACATTAAATCTGCGGAAGGTGTCGTCCCCTTCTCGGCGAAAATCTGAGATAAGTTCTGTGCAGTTTGCCACAGTGTCAGCCGCTTTTATAAGCAGGGAGTTCTTTGGGAGAGTGGCTATTTTTTTCACATTTTGTTTTTTGCGCTCAAGCCAAGGAACATGTCTATTTTTTTCGGTTACATCATCAACCATCTTAGAAACTTCTTCTCCAAAGCGTTTTTTAATCATCCCCACCGTGACTTTCTTGGTATCAACACTGTCCTCAACGGTATCGTGCAATATTCCAGCAACAACAACGTCTTCGTCTTTTGAAATACGAGAGAGGATAAGCCCAACAACAAGCGGGTGGATTACGTAAGGGACATCTTTTCCTTTTCGTTTCTGTTTTTGGTCAAGCTCGTGGACTCGAATAGCAACGCGGATAGATTCTTTGATTTTTTGAGTATATTGCATGTGAAAAAACAACTTTTATTAACAATGGAGTCAGCAGTATAGCAGGTCGTTTTAAAAATGAAACCTTTGACAATAAATTTTTAACAAAATTGATACAAAAAAAATACACCTTAATAAAAAACGGTGCATTTTAAAATGAATTTTATAGAAAAAAGTAATTAAAGCATTTGCCCAAGCTTAAACCCGACCCAAATTCCCAGAAATCCACCAACGGCAGTCAAAATAACCGAGGAAAAAGAAAATACGCTATCTCCCCACAGTAAAGGAAAGTATCCGCCGATAGCCGAACCGATGAACATTCCACCCCATATTAATTTTTTTGAATCTCCCACGAAAATTTAGTCTACTTTTTTCTCTACAACAATCGTGCACTTAGTGACTAGCGCTGCAATAGTACCTACAGCAGCAAGAGCTGGTGCCAAAATTGCTCCAACCGCGCCTATAGTAAGAGGTATCTCAATTAGGGTTTTTCCCTTTTCGTTCTTGATGATTATTCGACGGGCATTACCTTTTTTAACCAGCTTTTTGACAGTCCTAATAACATCCTCCCCAGAGACCTTAAATTCTTCAGTGTTATTTTTCATATGCCTATTTTACCGCACTTTTAAAAAACAAAAAGTGGTTTAAATATATTACTTAAGAGGAGCGGACGCAGCGGTTTTTGAGACGGCTTCGATAAGAGATTGACTCCTGAAAACCTTTGGAAGTTCGTTTCTCCAGTTTGGATTTTTGATATCAATGTCTGGATCAACGCCACGTCCTTCTATTGGCTGATTATCATCTCTTAGGGTTATGCTGTTCACGAGAAAAAGAGAATATTTTTCCCCTTGTGCGATGGTCGTCTCTATCGGATAAGTATTTTCAACTGTTCCCCAACCCCTTGTTGCCGTTCCGACAACATATGCCAACCCAAAGCGCTTAAATGCCGCAGTGGTGAGTTCTGCTGTTGATTGAGTCATGTTATCGGTAAGGATGGCAAATTCTTTATAGCGCTCAAGTTGATCAAATTTTGCCAAAACAGTACGTTGAACCTGATAATCCCCTTGATGAAACAAATCAAAAGCGTATTGCTTCTCTCCAATAAAAAGACCTAGAAAATACTGTAGAAAATCGAGCGCACCACCAACGTTTCCACGAAAATCAATTATCATACTGTCTAATTTTAGTGTCGTACTCGCATTGTTAACTATTACCCCAAATTCCTGCAAGGTGGTTGGAGAAATTTTACTAATCGCAAGATAAAGCGTCTTTCCCAAAACACGTCCAGAGACAGTTGGTTCTATTTTATTCTCATCATACAAAGCTTTTGAATTTTGGTCGGTAAGAACTTTGTGTGCATAGGTTATTTGCTCAAGTTCTTTCTTTGCTTCTGGTGTTCCATCCTTTGCAAGAACAGCCTCCTTTTCTTTAAACGCTTTTTCAACCACTTCTGGTGTTGCCCCCTTTTCTACACCAAGATTTTTATAAAGATCTGTTTCTGGGTTTATATTACTAACATTCTGTCTAAGAGCAGTCTCTTCCTTTGAAGAAAGTATTCCGTTTCTGCCAACCGGTTGGAGATTGTAAGTCACAACAACCAAAGTATCGAGAGTAAGCTTCTTTTTTGCTTCATCATCAGGAAGAGCTCCAATTGCATCAGAAATCATTTTAGCTGTCCCTGCGCGGTCTTTGGTAATTAGTGGTGGAGTACTTGAAGCATTCTGAGCTTTTTGAACAGAGAGCTGGAAATGTGTCGCGAGGTCTTCTTCTTTCATCTGGCTCCAATAATTTTTTA
Organism: Candidatus Paceibacterota bacterium; assembly: GCA_041661305.1. Lineage (NCBI taxonomy): Bacteria > Bacillati > Minisyncoccota > Minisyncoccota bacterium. The sequence continues at coordinate 27,470 of JBAZUR010000001.1, read as the reverse complement.
AAATACTGTCGTATGCCTCCATATCAAAACGAACGTAAGCATTGGCTTCCTCGGGGGTTTTGTATGTTATTGGCGCGATAGATGGATTGGAGTATTTATAATATCCAAACCCTGAAAGCGACAAAACGACAATCAGTGTCCCAATGAGAACGAAATTTCTTTTTAGAAAAAACATCATTTGTAATTACGACTATACCACGTTAAACAAGAAATCTTTTTGTGGACAACTCTATTTAACAAAAGAATTGGAACAAAAAACCGCCAGTTTGTGCAAAAAACAAAATATCACTAAAATGGGCACATGTATCAGGCATTGCAAAAAATCATAATCGCTGGAGTAATTTCAGTCACAGTAATTTTACTGTTGGACCTTACTTCACAAGCATTAATTGAAAAAAGTCGCCCACAAAAAACAACTCTATCAGAAAACCAAACAAAAGAAATTCAAAGAGTCTCCGCAGTAACACAACCTGTAGTATCTCAGTACATAAAAATCATTAACAGTTGTGGCCCATATTTTGCCGAACCATGTGTTAATGCTAGATCTGGACCAGGAGAAGGATATCCTGTTATCAGCCACTTGCGCACAGGCTTAATCCTAAAAACTTCTGGGCAAGTGGAGCGCGCTGGACGCGGTTGGTACAAAGTCGTGTTTGATGACTGGATTAGGTATCCAGAACGCGTGAATGAAGATTGGTTTGTATCTGCCGATTTTGTAGATTTATTTTCTGAAGAAGAAGAGTTGTTGCCAAAAAAGAATAACGATAAACCAAACACAAAACGAATTCTTGTAGACCGTGGAGACCAAATACTTTACGCCTACGACGGGAATGTTTTATTTATGAAGGAATCAATCTCAACAGGCCTTGAGTTTACCCCAACGCCTCGTGGACTATTCACTGTTTACAAAAAAACCCCAAGTCGTTATATGCAAGGTCCACTACCTGAAATTAGCGATCAATATTATGATCTTCCTGGCGTTCCGTGGAATTTATATTTTACCGAACAAGGTGGTGTCATTCACGGAGCCTATTGGCACGATAAATTTGGGCAACCTTGGTCACATGGCTGTGTAAATCTTCCACCAGAAAAAGCAGAAAAACTATACCGATGGGCAGATCTCGGTACAAGTATTCTTGTACAAGATTAATTTAATTCAACACCTTGAAAGAATTTAGAAATTTTTTATAAGAATCTGGGAAATTATATTTTTTTGCAGCATTCAATAGAATGTCGTGATACCAGCGTGAAGGCTCCACGTGTTCGCCACTTTTTTCAACAACTTCGTAAACTTCCGCCTCTATTTCTTTCCCGAATTCGTCTAAAACAACAGTGGTGAATCTTCGGTAACCAGTTGGATGCCCTTCATAACCATCCAATCTCTCTAAGTCATCCGAATTAAGTTTATGTAAAAGTCCCCAAACCTCATCTCCTTCACTTTTTATAATGTCCGCGCACCCGCACTGACCCTTTGTCGAAAAAAATGTATACGCGAGTTTGTAGTCTTTTAAGACGGCCTTGCCGACGATTGACGAACAAGGGCATCTTCCCTTCATTTGTTTTTCGTCTTGATTTGAACCGTAAGCAAAATATAAAGCCATTTTTTAATTATAGAAACTATTTGCCACAGTGCAACTCTCAAATGATTGCAAAAATATAGCTTTTAGGAGATACTGCCGACGGTTTTGAACAATCCACAAAAAAGGAGTTTCAGAATGGACAAGCCAAAGATTGTCGTATTTGCTTCAGGAACAGCCGAAGGGGGTGGTTCCGGTTTCAAAAAGTTAGTGGAGGCATCCAGAAATGGAGTCCTTGATGCACATATCATCGGGGTAGTTTCCAACCACGAACGTGGCGGTGTCTGGGAAAAAGCCTCTGCGCTTAACGTCCCATTCATCCATTTCGCGGGGAAATGGAGCGCGGCTGGATACCAAAGTATCGCAAGGGATACGAGGGCTGATTTTTTTGCCCTTTCTGGCTGGCTGAAGCTTGTGAGCGGACTTGATCCGCGAACCAACTTCAGTCCGAAAACCGTGTTCAATATTCACCCTGGTCCGCTTCCAGAATTCGGCGGCTCGGGACTTTATGGGCACCATGTTCACGAAGCTGTGATGAAAGCGTTCCACCAAGGAAAAATCAGAAGTTCTGCGGTCTCGATGCATTTCGTTACGGGAGAGTACGACCGTGGCCCCGTTTTTTTCCGGGTGCCGGTGAAGATTGAGCCTGACGACACGCCAGAGACGCTCGCAGAACGGGTCAACCGTTGCGAGCATTTATACCAAGCGGAAATTACCAACTTGGTGGTCAACGGATTTATCCGTTGGGACGGAAGGAGTCATCATTCCGTATGCCCAATCTTCAGCTCCTCCAAAAATTTCGAGTAACGAAGACTCGAGAGACAACAAAAGCGACCCGAAAGGGCCGCTTTTTTTCATATTAAAATTTTTTCCAAAAAAAAGACGGGTCAGAATGAACTGACCCGTCTGCATCTAAACTCGTTGCCGACTCCTCGACAACTAATCTTCGATGAAAAACTGCGATTCCTTCTTTACCCGCGGAAGACCGGGGGGCATTTCCGAGAACGCCGCCCGTGCAATGGCCATCGAGAGACCGGCGCTATTGCAATAAACGCCGACCTTCTCGTCCATCAATACTGGCCGTCCCGGTATCTGTGAAATCGAGAGCTCAGCTGCGAGCAACTCTTCACTTCCCGAATGGCCGAAAGCAACGCCGATAACCGGAATCCTCCAGCCGTTTGCGTGAAGGTGGGCGTCAAGAACCCCTGGCAAGGCGAATGCCTTCCCTCCGGCAGCAACGACGACATCTGCGCCGAAGCATCCTTGTTTCGTGAATTCCACGAGGTCTAGGGGGTTTCGGTGACAGCTCAATACGTGAATATTGAGCTCATGAAGGAGGCCGTTGCTCACATACTTCTTGGCGACCGCGATTGCCACTTCCGCTTCTTTGCGATCACTCACGCTACCGAAGACAACCGCCACCTTCCGCCCCGTAACGCCCAGCTTTATCTTCAGGGCCGTGGTGAGGTAGGAATCAATCCTCCGGCCGGTAATCAGCCAGAAGATGTAGCGATACATCTCGGAGGTCGCGATGATGAGGTCGTCGGGAATGGACATCCCGTGAACCTTTTTCACATCCTTGGGAGAAAGCGGGTCGAGATTGTTCACCCCGGCATCAATCCCCCAATTGCGGACCAACTGCTTGTCGTACGGCGGTGGTGCCTTGCGATTTTCATCCTTCTGGCTGGCCCGCCAGACATCCGCGCTCCAGAAACGACTGGAGTCCGGAGTGGCCACTTCGTCGCCTAAAACGAGTTGCCCTTCTTCGTCGCGTCCAAACTCGAGCTTGGTGTCGGCAAAAATGATGCCGTGCTTTTCAGCAAAACCACGCACGAACTCGTAAACGGCGAGTAAGGTTTTTGTTTCCTCGGGATATTTCACCCGCACCTCTTTGGCGTCCATCGGAATGTCATGACCCTCGACTTCTTTCGTCGTCGGAGTGTCAAACACGAACGGCAACTTGTCGCCGTCATGAAGACCTTTTGGCAAAGGAACACCAAAGACCTTTCCAGTCGTCTGGTATTCCTTGAGGGCCGACCCCGTCAGATACCCTCGAGCGATAAACTCGATTGGCACCATTTGAAGTTGCTTCACCACGAGCGCACGGGACTGCAAGTCGACATTACCCCGGAGATTGTCCGGGAGGTAATGATCGATTGCAGAACCAGCAGCAACGAGATGTGTCTTGCAGATTTTGGCCTCTTCCAGCTTGGTCATCCAGAAATGCGTCATGGCCGTCAGAATGATTCCCTTCCCGGGAATTATTGCATTCAGGACGTGGTCGAAAATACTGACCGCATCTGTTGCGACAGAAAGGAGTAAGCCACTCCCCAGATCATAGGTGTCGCGTACCTTTCCGCGATTCAAGAGCTTGAGACCCTCGAGAATCGTTCCTGCTGCCCGTGCGGGCGAGAGCTGTAACATGATGTTTCCTCCGCTTGAAAGTTTGGAATCTTAAATTGAAACATGTACATAAACCGCTCTGAAATTAACAGGAAATTGGAGAAATGTCAAATGGGGGGAGGTGTGAACTTGTGTATCAAAACAAAGTTTTTAATAACACCCAACTTGTCTTATTTTATACTTCTAGAAACCAAATTTTTCTTTTCTTTTATTGTAAAGTGTCTCTTTTTGTTTTTTAGTAATAAATCCAAAACTTTCAAGGTTTTTTATAAAACTTACTTTGTCGGTCTTTTTTTGCCATGATTTATATAAAGATAATATTGTAGAGTAAATTTGATTTCCTGCTTTGACCTCTCGCATAAAAAGTAAAGCTACAGCATTTTTTTCAACTATTTCAACAAACGTATTGTGAATCGACTCGAATGCTGGATTTTCATCAGTTTTTGAGTAAATAACCTTAAGAGAGAACTCTTCTAACATATTCAAAAACAGTATATGTTTATCTAAAACAGTTCCGTCCATCCATATATCAGGATAGTTTTTTTCTGCATCAAAGAAAATCGCTAATTGTCGATTAAAATTTACAGAAAATTCTTTTCTAATAAAATCTATAGTTTGGTTTTGTAGACTAATTCTAGAAGAAATAAAACCTGGGTTTCTCTCTTTAATATATCTCTGAACTTCGTCCCATTCAAGAATTATTTTTTCGCGAAAAAAAGTTATCTGATCTATCGTTGCAAACAATTCATCTTGTTTCTTTTTGTAAAAATAAGTAAGTAGTGCCACCCCGATTGAAAGTGACCCAGCTATGCTAAACAAGCTCTGTATCTCATTCAAACCAAATTTTAAGAACACAACCAAATAGACAAGAAAACTAGTAAATACTGTTAGTAAAATAACTGAAAATAATTTAATTTTTTTATAATTCATTTATTCCCGAGTTTAGACTAGTTTATATCATAATATATAGAGAGCTATGGAATTTCATTGGACTCGCCTCTCGCACTGCTGTGCTCGAAACCTACGCCCTCTCTTCGAGGGCTGCGGCCCGCGGTTCGAGTCCAAGTCCGTAATGTTCGCGAAGCTCACTAACTGCCGGACTTGGACTCGAACCAAGATACTCGCCTCCAGAGGGCGATGTCCTACCATTAGACGATCCGGCAACGTAATAAGAAACTTACTACAAAAAACATTATTTCTCAACCACGGAAGATAAAACCTATTTCTTGTGTCTCTTAGAAGACGCCTTCAAAAACTCAGTAAAAAGTGGGTGTGGAGCAAATGGCGTCGCCTGAAACTCAGGATGAAATTGTGTTCCAAGGAAAAATGGATGTTTACGCTTAGGCAATTCCGCGATTTCCATCAACTTGCCGTCTGGTGAACGCCCCGAGAAAACGAGTCCGGCATTTTCCAGTCGTTCGACATATTCGTGATTAACCTCATAACGATGCCTGTGTCGCTCTGAAACTTCTTTTGCTCCATAAGCTTCGCGAGCAATAGTTCCCTCTTTCAAAACTGCAGGATATGAACCGAGCCTCATGCTTCCGCCATAATCTCGTCTTTTTAATTTTTCTTTTTGCTCTGGCAAAATATCAATCACTAGATGCTCTGCGCTTGGATCTATCTCCGCAGTATTGGCGTTTTTTAATCCTAAAACATTTCTTGCATACTCAATGACAATAAGTTGCATTCCATAACAAAGTCCAAGATATGGAATTTTATTTTCGCGGGCGTATTTAATCGCCGCAAGTTTTCCGGCGATACCAGATTCACCAAATCCACCAGGAACAACGACTCCGTCATATTTTTCCAACTGTTTAACTTTCTTGGGGTCCAATTCAAAATCTTTTGAGTTGAGCCAGGTGAGCACTGGGCGTTTTTTCAAATGATAAGCGGAGAATTTTATTGCTTCAATAACAGAAATGTACGAATCGGCCAAAACGAAATCACCTGTATCGAAATATTTTCCAACAACAGCGATTTTAATTTCATCTTTAAATTTCCCGACACCTTCAAAAAATTTTCTCCAGTCAGCTAAGTCGGCGCTGTTCTTTGCTTTTAGTTTTAACTTCTTCAGTAAAATCTCTCCTAAATGATCACGCTCTAAATTGAGTGGGATATCGTAAATACTATCAACATCTGGGGCAGAGATAACACATTCAGGAGAGACGTTACAAAATAGTGCTAATTTATCTTTTCGTTTTTTGTCGAGAGGGCCCTGACTGCGCGCCACAATAATGTCTGGGTGAATTCCCGCGCTTGATAGGGCGCGCACGGCGTGTTGGGTCGGCTTTGTTTTCATCTCTCCGACTTTAGATGGCACTGGAAGATATGAAACAATAACAAACGCCACACTTTCTGGTTTACGAAGTTTCATCATACGAGCAGCTTCTAGAAAAAGAATGTTCTCGTATTCACCGACAGTTCCGCCAATTTCAATCACCACCACGTCAGCGTTTGCTCGTGCACCAGCGCGCTCTATTCGCCCAATAATTTCAAGGGGAATATGTGGAACCACCTGTACACACTTCCCGCCGTACTCTAAATTGCGTTCTTTCTTGATGACAGACTCATACACCCTCCCTGTGGTCATATAATTGGCCCGAGAGAGCTTTACACCCAAGAAACGCTCATAGTTACCCATGTCCTGATCCGTCTCGAAGCCGTCTTCAAGCACGAAAACCTCCCCGTGTTCAGTAGGGTTCATTGTGCCTGCATCCACGTTTACATATGGGTCAATTTTAATCGCGGTCACTTTAAGACCGCGAGATTGTAAAATTTTTCCGATAGATGAAACTGTTACCCCTTTCCCGACGCCTGATATAACACCCCCAACCACAAAAATATACTTTGTTTTATTTTGTTTCATTTAACGGTTATTTTAAATATTTTCTAACTGCAAGCACGCTTGATATCGCTCCCAAAAACGCACCAGACAAAATCAAAATGAAGAATATCTCAAAAAAGTTTGAAAGGTAGTAATCGAAAATATTTATTCCACCAAAAAAGTTGGTTGTAGTTTTACCAACCCAGATTGTTGTTGGGACGAAGAGTATCAATGCAAATATTGCCGAGAAAACTCCATACAAAATTCCACCGACAATAAACGGTCCACGCACATATGAATCGTTTGCTCCAACAAGTTGCATAATGCCAATCTCTTCCCTTGAGATGTAGATCACAAGGCGAATTGTGTTGAAGGAAATTAAAACCGAAAGTATTGCCAAAGCAAAAGCTAATGCAAAACCAATTTTTCTCGAACCATCGATAATGCTTGAGAGACGATCAATGACACTTTTATTTTGATTGTAATTAATTTTATCAATAATTCCACTTGATTGAGCGCCAAGACTGTCGCTTTGCAAAAAGCGAACAATTGCCTCGTACTGGGAAGGATCTTTGGCCTTGATATTTAATGATGCGCCAAGTGGATTATCTCCGAGTTCATCAAGAGCCTGAAGTGTCAGGTAATCATTTTCGTGACGCTTTTTAAACTGCTCAAGAGATTCAACACGAGAAGTATATTTTACAGAAGAAACCTCTGGTAGTTCCTCTAGACGCTTTTTTATAGAAAGAATTTGCGACTCATCCGTTGAAGTTGTGAAGTATGTATTTACATCAACGCGGTCTTTAATCTGAGTCAATGTGTAATCAAGGAGTGCCTGTAAAAAAATAAGCGACCCCAAAAAATATAGGGTCGTTGTGAAGATAAAAATAGAGGAGAGAGAGACGGTGCCAGTGCGCCAAAAGTTGGTTATGCCGGCTTTTATGATACGTCTCAAATCAGTCCCAATCATGTCCCAATCAGTATAACAGAAACGGCTAAATCGAACAAAAAATATTAAATTACATCACGTAACGGCCCTTCTCGTCATCTCTTGAGATTCGGCCATTTTCCATAGTAACCACTCTTTTCCCTAGCGAATCAATCACACCCTTGTTGTGCGTCGTTAAAATAACAGTTGTCCCTAAATCGTTGATTTTTTTCAAGATTTGAATAATTTCCTGAGTATTTATTGGATCAAGATTACCCGTTGGCTCATCGGCAATTAAAACATCTGGCTGGTTTATGATTGAGCGAGCAATAGCCACTCTTTGGCGCTCTCCACCAGAGAGTTCTCTTGGAAAATTCCACCTCTTCATACCCAAATCAACAAGCTCAAGTGCATGTGGAACGTCGGAAGCAATCTCTTCGTCGCTTCTTCCAGCCGCCTCCATCGCAAAAGCTACATTTTCATACGCGGTTTTATTGGGCAAAAGTTTAAAATCTTGAAAAACAACGCCGATTCGTCTTCGATAGCTTGGTATTTCTTTTCCGCGGAGAGTTTGTACATCAATTGATTCAAAAAAGACCTTACCAGATGTTGGCTTCTCTTCAACCATAAGCATTTTAAGGAGTGTTGTCTTCCCTGCACCAGAATGACCAACGATTGAAACGAATTCCCCGGGCGAGATTGTAATGGTCACGTCCTCAAGCGCAACTGATTGGTCTTTATATATTTTTGAAACTTTATCGAAATAAATCATTGTTTGCCTTTACTCTTTGATATACACCATTTTTACCAGTGGAACCATTATAACACAAGCACATAGTTCTCTTAATTAAATTTATAATATCAAATATTCAATTTTTAAATAAAATTTAATGAGTTAATTTTTAAAATTAAGAAATTAAGAGTTATTTTTATATTTTAAATTAATAATTAAAAATTTCTACAACCCTTTCTCCGCTTCGATGAATTCCTCAATTTTTCCTTCTTCCAAAACTCCGTCAACATCAGCGGTCTCAACACCAGTCCTGTGATCCTTAACCATTTTGTACGGATGTAAAACATACGAGCGTATTTGATTCCCCCACTCAATTTCAGTTGTTTTTGAAACGTACAATCCTTTTTCCATAGACTTGCGCTCATCTTCCATTTTTTTAAACAACTTTCCTTTCAAAATTTGCATAGCTCGAGCACGGTTTTGCTCTTGCGAACGTTCTGTTTCTGCGTGAACGGCAATATTCGTAGGTAGATGTACCACCCGTACCGCCGTCTCTCTTTTGTTCACGTTCTGTCCACCTGGACCAGAAGAGCGCGCGAATTCAATCCTTATATCTTCTGGAGCAATTTGAATATCACTTTCCTCTCCTTCTTCAAAATCTGGAATAACCTCAACCATCGAAAAAGAGGTGTGTCTCAGTTTTTTGGCGTTGAACGGCGAGATTCGAACAAGCCGATGAACGCCGGATTCGTTCTTTAGCGTGCCATAAACATTCCTCCCCGAAATCTCGATTGTAATGTTGCGATATCCGCCATGGTCATTTTTATTTTCATGAACAGTATGCGAAGCAAAACCTTTTTTTGCGAAAAATCTTTCGTACATACCAAAAAGCATTCTGGAAAAATCTTCTGAGTCATCACCGCCCGCACCAGAAAAAATGGTCATCACCGCATTCCCTTTGTCATAACGAGCAACACCATCAAGGTCGTTTTTTAACTGTTGAAATTCTTTTAAGATTGCTTGAGCGGAAACTTTATCATTCCAAAAATCTGCCCTCACCATTTGAGCCTCAATTTCAGCTATGCGTTTTTCTGTAGCTTGCTTATCTTTCATTTTGGAGCCACCTCCCAGAATCGAACTGGGGACCTTCTCGTTACGAGTGAGATGCTCTGCCAACTGAGCTAAGGTGGCACACTTTAAACACAAATTAATCATAACATTCTATACGAACAACCCTCTCTGGAGCCGTTGTCCGGGATTGGTCACAAATATTTTTCTGCTGAAAAATTTCGCGACCCCGCCTCGCGCCGTCGCGCTCCGGCTTTCAATCCCGAACGCCAGTAAATTATGTTACTGGCTACAACCCTCTCTGGAGCCGTTGTCCGGGATTGAACCGGAGACCTCGTCATTACCAATGACGTGCTCTACCAACTGAGCTACAACGGCAAATCAAACAACGCAGAAATAGTAATCTATTTCTGCGTTTTCTCAAAATGGATACGGGGGTCAGGGGGACTTGGTCACGCATAAAATTTTGCTAAATTTTTGCGCGGCCAATGGGACGCTTGGCTAGTCGTATTTTTCTTGACTGAAAAATCGCTCAGCCCGCCCTCGCGGTTTTTGCCTTTCGCTACACTCAAACAAAAACATCGCTCCGGGCTTCAAGTCCCACCGCAAGACATTCAAATGTCTTGCTTTGCCGCGCAAAATTAAATCCCCTTTCGGGGATTAATTTTGCGCGGCCAATGGGACTTGAACCCACAACCTCTCGCGTGACAGGCGAGTGCTCTAACCAGTTGAGCTATGGCCGCATTTTCGATTTTTTCAAACCGTGTGCCGATGAATGGAATCGGACCATTGTCTAAGGCTTATGAGTCCTTCGTTCTACCATTGAACTACATCGGCAATCTATCATAATCGTGACATGACCTTGGAAACTTCGCGACTGTCACCCACGTTTACTTGTTGCGGGGGCCCGACTCGAACGGGCGCCTCAAGGTTATGAGCCTTGCGAGATACCACTTCTCCACCCCGCTATAATAAAAATCCCCCATTAAGAGGTTTTGCTGATTATACCCCCACACAAGAGCCGAATGCAAGCTCTCACTATCCTCTAAATTTCCTATTTAAAGATACTCAAACTCACGAAAAACTTGCTCATATAAACCAACAACCCTCTTTGCCTCGGCGTATGTTAGCTTAAACCCAGAACTTTCATGAACAATTTGATTTCGTACTTTGTGAGCTTCCCACGCACTTTGCAGACTCTGGAAATCAGCTGGTTCAACAACCTTTAGCCTCTCCCCTAAATCCTGTCCGTCATACCCCATCTTCTTTACAAGTTCATCTAAAATATTATCTGCTTCAATAACGGCAAATTTCCAATCCGCCTCACTCTCGCTATTTAAGTGGTTTTGAACTACAGCCCATCGCTCATTCCTTATTTTTTCCCCAGAATCTTTTATTTCTATAATTTTCAACTTCTCGTTTTCTTCCTTTCTTATTTCACTAAGCCGAATAATGCAGTAAACAATTCCAGCAATTAAGAAAACGGCTAATATTTGTAAAATATTTTTTAAAATAAGTAAAAAATCATCAAAAGAAATTCCCAAGGAAGAGCCTAAGGAAATTCCGGAAGAAGACCCTCCAGAACTTCCAGGCAAATTAATACCTGTAAAAAAGAAATAAATATTATTAAAAATCTGATAAATCAGATTAAAAAAATATTCGAGGTTAAGAAAATTTATATCTCTCCCCTGTCCGGTTGGTGCAAATATTGGATTATCAAGCATGGTTTTCGCGAATTAATTCAAACTTCTTCCCCAAACCAAAAAGTGTTTCCTCTCCACCTCGACGAGCAATGAACTGAATCCCGAGTGGAAGTTTTTGTTCTGTAAACCCTGACGGGATGGAGATAGCTGGTATTCCGGCCAAGTTAACTGGCACGGTAAAAATATCAGCTAGATACATAGCAAGGGGGTCTTCTGATTTTTCTCCAATCTTAAAAGCTGGCACAGGAGAAGTCGGTGTAACAATGGCATCAACAGAAGCAAAAGCTTTTTCAAAATCTTCGTTTATAAGCGCACGCACAGCGTTGGCTTTATTATAATAAGCATCATAGTACCCAGAGGAAAGAACGTATGCCCCGAGCATAATTCGACGTCGTACTTCCCGACCAAACCCATCTCCTCTAGTTTTCATATAAGAACCTAAAACATCTCCACCATCCTCTGAAAGTCCAAAACGAACACCATCAAATCGCGCAAGATTAGTCGAAGCTTCTGCGGGCATCAAAATATAATAAACAGCGAGAGAGTGCTTTAAGCTTGGTAAATCAACGTCTCTTATCTCTACTCCATCCTTTTTCAAAAGTTCTAGTGAGCGTTCAAAATTCGCAAGAACTTCTTTGTCTATCCCGGGAGCTGAAACAAAATCTCGCGGAACTCCAACAACAAAAGGGTTGTCTTTTTTTTCTTTAAAATCATAGGTATCGTCTGGCAATGAAGTGCTGTCCATCTTGTCGTGACCAGAGATAGCACGGAATAAAATTTCAGCGTCAGCAACAGTTTTTGCAAAAGGGCCAATTTGATCCAACGAAGAACCCATCGCCATAAGTCCGTGGCGAGAGACACTACCATATGTTGTTTTTAGCCCCACAACACCACAAAGAGATGCTGGCTGTCTGATTGAGCCACCAGTATCAGAACCAAGCGCCCCTAAAACACTACCCATTGCAACAGCGGCAGCAGAACCACCAGAGGAACCACCGGCAACTCGCGACAAATCGTGTGGATTTTTTGTCACGCCAAAAGCGGAGTTTTCTGTTGAGCCACCCATAGCAAATTCATCCATGTTTGTTCTCCCAATAAAAACTGCACCCTCATCTTTTAGTTTTTTAATTACAGTTGCATCATACGGCGCAACATATCCTTCTAAAATTTTTGAAGCAGCTGTAACGTGGCGACCTTCAATAAGGATGTTGTCTTTTATTGCGATTGGCACACCAAGGAGCATCCCCTTGTCGCCATTTTTTCTTTTCTGATCTGCCACCTTAGCCTGCTCTATCGCGTCACTAAAAACTTCAAGATAAGCGTGAACATCTTCCTCACGTTCTAAAATAGCAGAGAGAGCGTTCTTCACTAAATCTTCTGAAGAAAAATCTCCGTTTGAGAGTCCTTTTAGCGCTTCTTCAATTGTTAGTTTATTTAAATCAACAGACATATTTAAAACACTTGTTTAACTTTCAAATATCCATCCTCCGTATCTGGGGCATCATTTAAAATCACCTCGGTATAAAGACCGCTTTCGTGTGGCTCTCCATCTTCACGCATAACGTTTCTTAAGGTCCCTGCCTCAAGCACACGCTCACCGACTGAAACTTTTTCAATTTCAGAAACGTACCCCAAAATTGAATCAAATTCTAGGGCTATTTTCTCCTTCTCCTCATCGGTGAGGGAAAGGCGTGAAAGCTTAGCTAACCTGTCGATATCTTCCTTTTTCATATAAACACTATAGTAACACACAAAAAAATGAACAAAAAAGGCTATTTTACAGAAGTTTTAGAAACTCATCTTCGTCCAACACTTTCACTCCTAATTTATTGGCCTCATCAAACTTAGAACCAGGCTCCCCCCCAACCACCACATAGTCTGTTTTTACAGAAACAGAACTTGAAACACTTCCTCCTAATGATTTTATTTTTTCTTTTGCTTCATTTCTTCCCATTGAAGAAAGAGTACCGGTCAGTACAAACGTCTTCCCAAAAAATTTTCCGCGAGGCTTTGATTTCCCTTTTTCAATTTTAACTCCCTGCTCAAGATAGCCCTCAATAATTTTTTGATTGTGCTCATCATTAAAAAAATCGGCAACACTCTTACCAACCACTTCCCCAATCCCAGGAACAAGAGATAGCTCTTCTTCTTTTGCTTTCATAATTTTTTCGAGAGTCAAAAAATGCTCCGCCAAAAGCGAGGCGGTCTCTTCGCCCACATGCCTAATACCTAGCGCCACAATAAATTTTGCAAGTGAAATTGTTTTTTTGGATTGAATCTCTTTTATTAATTTATTTGCGGAAATATCAGCAAAACGCTCAAGTTCGATAATGTCATCAACGGTTATAGAAAAAATATCAGCAGGCCCTTGAATTATTTTTTCGTCCAAAAGAAGTTCTATTGTCTGGGGACCAAAACCTTCGATACCAAAGGCGCGAGCGGAATGAAGTACCCTTTCTCGGTCTTGCGCAAAACACCTCTTGTTTGAACAAACAATCGCCACCTCTCCAGGATTTTTTGACACATTAGAACCACAGACAGGACAAATTGTTGGTGGAATAATTTCTTTCGCACTCTTTGGGCGAAGATTTTTTAAAACCTCCTTCACTTTTGGAATAATTTCTCCAGCCTTATAAATAACAACTGTGTCGCCGATTCGAATATCAAGGCGAGCAATTTCATCCGCATTATGAAGTGATGCGTGCTTAACTGTTGTCCCAGCAATTAAGGTTGGTTTTAGTGTGGCAACCGGCGTAAGCGCACCAGTGCGTCCAACAAGCCATTCCACCGCCTCCACAACGCTGGTTGTTTCCTCTGCTGGAAATTTCCAGGCGACTAAACCCCGTGGAGTTTTACCAACAACCCCAAGAGATTTAAAAACACTGTTGTTGTTTATCCTTACTACCGTACCGTCTATCCAGTAGTCAAGTTTCTCACGCTTTGAATTCACTTCATTAAAAAACTTCTCTACTTCATAAAGATTATTCGCGACTCTCCCTAACGGATTCACCTTAAAACCAAACTGTGACAACACCTCCCACTCCTTGTCGTGCGTCTTTGTGCCATGATCACTTATCAAATCCCATGCGGAAAACTGAAGGGGTCTCATGGCTGTGATTTTTGAATCAAGCTGGCGCACACTTCCAGCAGCTGCATTACGTGGATTTGCAAACTCTGCCTGCCCCTCTCTCTTAAGTTCTTTATTTAATTTTTCAAATGCTTTCAGTGGGAAAAATATTTCTCCGCGCACAACGATATGTTCAAAATTAGAAACTTCCTCTTTTGGTTTTTGAAGCACGAGTGGCACCGTTTCAATTGTTCGAATATTTTGTGTTATATCCTCCCCCATAACTCCATCACCACGAGTAGAAGCCGTCTTTAAAACCCCGTTTTCATAGACAAGCTCAACGGCAAGTCCATCTAGTTTGACCATACAAAAAAATGGAGAGATTTCACGACCAATAAATTTACTAACTCTAACTTCCCAAGCTTTAAGTTCGGTAAGTGTAAAAACATCCTCAATTGAAAGCATCGGCGCTTCGTGTTTGATTTTTCCGAATTTTGCGAGTGCCTGCCCTCCCACTCGTTGAGTTGGTGAATCAAATGTTATTAATTCTGGAAATTGCTGTTCAAGCTTATAAAGTTCGTGTTTTAAAGAGTCGAGAGACGCCTCGCTTATTGTTTCCTTATCTAAAACATGATACTGGTATCGGTGAAAATCAATTTCTTTTTTAAGTTTTGAAATTCGTTCCTCAGCTTCTTTTTTATCCATAACTAATAGGTTATACGAATACCTCTCTCAACGCGACGTGGGTTTGTTGGATCGCAGGTATTATATCCATGCGAATCAATTTTAGTTTTTTCGTTTAGTAATTCATCAATATATTTGGAGACAACAACATCAACAACTGTAGCGCAAACTCCAGAGCTAAAAATATTTAAAGTAAAAGTTGATGTTGCCGCTGTTGCACTTGGGGGTGGGTCACTCGGGTTGGTTGAGAAACTAATTGTAATATTCTGCCCACCGCAAGCAGTTGGTATCGTAAGTGGCATCGGAGAGACAGGGGTATCAGAACTTGGAAAAACGCTATTATTTTCATACCCTGGAAGTGGGTGTTTTACGTCCCAATAAAGCGCACACTCTGTCCCCGCATCAGCAGAATAAAAAGCCTTCTGTGATTCACGCCCAGTTGAAGAAATGATTAACTCCTTATAGGCAATAAGGATTATTCCAGAAATAATAGACAAAACTATACTCGATATAATAAGCGAAAAAAACAAAACAAAACCATTATTTTCTATTTCTTTTTTTGTCTTTTTATTCATAAAATTATGGCCAGTTGGTTAACACGTCTTCAACAGATACTGTCCTGTCTCCGCTACGCGACACCCAGGTAACCGTAGAATTAATCTTGATTTCGTATGCGCTAATCTTTGAAAGCTTTATCGTTCTTACATATTTGGTATTTGCCCAATCACTATAATTTCCATACCAAGAAATAACGCCAGCTGAGTTCTCTTGGATATTAGGACAAACCCCACCACAAGCATTAATCGTATTATTAACAGCATCAACATAACAACCACTTCCGCTATAGCAAGATGTTGATGAGCCGTCCCCAAGATTTCCTTGGTCCCACAGTGCGGTACCACTTAGAACATTATTATCTCTAGTAGTTCTAACCACCTCTATTGCTTCCTGCGCTAAATAAACCGCGGTAATTTGATCTTGAGCATAATTTGCAGCAAAAAGGGCCCGCGCAACTACCGACATCGGCATAACAACAGAAATGAGTAAAATAAAAATAGCAACAATTGATTCAACTAGAGTAAATCCACCATTTCCTTGCTTTAAATTGTTCTTTTTTAAAAAATTCATAATCATATTAAAAATCAAGAACTCTCTGGGAAGCCGAGGTTTGAATTTTAAACCTTGTCTCCAGCTTTGTTCCTGGTTTAGCGACGCCTTCAACAAAAATGACAGCGAATGGTTGTGGTACTCCTGTTGCCCCGGCACCTCTCACAATAAATCGAAGTGATTCTATTTGAATATCAGGAGAAGTTATTGGTAGAGCTTCAGCATTAGTTCTGCCTGGGTTTGTAACACCAATAACTTTTTTCATTATTCTTGGATTAGCATCCGCACTTAAGGAATATGTCACATGATCACCTTGATAGTCCGTAAAAGTAATTTCTGTCCCGTCGTTACAATCTCTTCCCGGAAGAATAACGACGTCTGAGTCGCAACTATAGTTTTTACCAACTCGAAGATTTCTTGCCATATTTTCAACAGCAAAATTTAAATTGTCTAAAACATTTCTTTTTGTTTGTGCCTTTGCGTTGGCGTCTTTGACAGTAATAAGTGCCATCACGCTAACTGTTGCGACAACAACGAAAAGGGACGTCGCGACCATGAGCTCAATAAGAGTGAAGCCCTTCTGTTTGTTTGTATTATTTTTAGTTTTATTTAAAAAAATCATATTTGATTATTAAGAACAAAGTCTGTCACCAATACTTATCTGTCCGGTCAACCAAATACTTACTTCCCTATATCCGCCGTTTGCTGATCTAATAGTAACCTCTACGTCCGCTGGGTAAAAGCGCGCTTCCTCAACCAGCACATAAAAATTCGCATCAGGGTTTGGTCTCGTGAAGACAACGTCCACAGTACTAAGGTTTTTAACATCTAAACAGCTTGAGGAAATTTTATTTGCCGACAACGCGCTTATGGTATTGTTATTTTTTAGCGTTATTCTTTCGACGTCTTCACTCTCGCCAGAGTAGCGACCATCATTATCTCTATCCACAAAAAGAATAAAAGAATTTGAACTATTTGGGAAATAAACACCGTACGATGGGTGCGCATTAACAACACCAATTCCATAAACCTGTGCTTGTCTTATCACAATGGCTATTTGTTGAGCCAAATTTTCAAGCGAAATACGCTCAGAGACATCTCTGTAGTTTGTCAAAGTAACGGTAGACAACAACCCAACGATTGCAATAACCACAATCATTTCAATAAGCGTAAAACCGGAAGCCGCGATTATCTTATAGCTTTTAGGGATTAAGTTCATTAGTTTTTGTTTCATTTATTTTTGTTGAACCACTTTCTTTTTCATCTCAGGCGAACAGCCTTCTTTGGGTTGTTTTAATCAAAAAATCCGAGAATGCTCCAGAAATTAATTTCGCAGAAAAACGCAAGAATAGTTCCTAAAATTAAAAATGGAGCAAACGGCACTTCTGTCTTCATTGTAATTTTTTTACTAAACAAAGACAACAAAATAATACCAACAACACCGCCTACCCAAAATGACATCATAAGCGCAGCTACCGCCCCCCACAATGGCATCATCCAACCCAAACCAAGAGTCAGTTTAACGTCGCCAAACCCCATTGCTCTCCCTTTTGAAAAAAACCAAATAAGGAAAAGTGGCAATGCTACAATTGGACCAGACAAAAGATCTGGTAAAACAGAAGTGGTCGAATCACCAAAAATAAAGATGGCGGACAAAGCTACGACAACTGTGCGCAAAAATGCAATGGAAATAAGTAGATAAACAAGTTTATCGGGAATTATTTTATGCTTAACGTCATAAACACCAATAGCAATAAGAATACTAAATAGCACCGAGTAGGAGACAAAAGAAAGAAAGAGACCAATATCGTAAAGGTTGCTAATCCCAGTGTTTAAAACCACAAGAAAAAAATATAAAAATTTCTGAGAGAGTGCGAAAAACAAAGTGCCTGTTATAACTTCCACTATTGGGTACTGCCAAGAAATTTTACTCCCACACCCCCGACATCTTCCTCTTTGAAAAATAAAGCTTAAGACAGGAACAAGCTCATACCAAGCTAATGTCTTACCACAAGAAAAACAAAAAGAGCGCCCAGATAGCGTCTTCCCTGTGTTATGACGGAGACTAACAACATTCAAAAAACTTCCAATAATTGTCCCGAGAATAAAAAAGGTTACTCCAATAATTGTTGCCATATGATACTCAATTGTATCACGCCAAACAAAAAACCAGCTTTCAAGCTGGTTTTTTGTTGCTAAAAAACAAAGATTTTTTATTCTTTACAAACACCACTAAGAAAACCACGGTCTACACCAGCGGGTGTAACAACCCTAGATGCTCCAGTACTATCAACACACCACGATGTTGCTGGTGCGGTTTTAAGAGGCATTGATACTGCCCAAGATGATGCAGTACTAACACAACTACCGTTTGCCATACCGGTTGAACTAATTGCGTTTCCAGCAGAAGTAACCTGACCCTTAATTACGGGATCTGCAAAAAGTGTGTCTGCGGTTGCGGCACAAGCAGCAACAGCAAAGGCTGTAGGGGTTGCGTCAACACCATAACCACCATTTGTATCGTAAAGCATTTCAGCTTGTACTCGAATACCCTCAAGGTTGCCTTTAATGGCTGCGTCTGCTCCTTTACCACGAGCTGTATTCAAAGACGCAAGAACAATAGAAGAGAGGATGCCGATGATGGCAATAACGACCAAGAGTTCAATAAGCGTAAAACCTTTATTACTTCTGTTCATATTTTTTAATTTAAATTATCTATTTGGCTCATCAAAAGCCTTAATTTTTAAGATTTTTATATTATATCAGCCCGATTAGAATATAGGAAGACATGTGTGGACAACCAGCTAACTAGCTTCTTTAGTTTGTAGCTAGTTAGCTTCGTTAGCTTTTTAAATCCCAATTTTCTCCCTAACAAGCTAAGGAAGCTAAAAGCTACTTTCCTGCCAAATTAGAACCCTGACGAAGCAATGTTGTAAATCGGCACCAATACAGAGGCGAGCAAGATTCCAACACCAAGTCCAAGTGCAACAATCATGATTGGCTCAATCAAACTCACCAATGTGTCGACTGCGGTATTCACCTCACGGCGATAGAAGCGAGCTACTGTTTTTAATATTGGAGCGAGTTTACCTGTTTCCTCTCCAACCCTAATCATCTGTATCATCATATTTGGCATTTCCTCGTATTTATACAAAGCGTCAGAAAGAGGAACTCCACCACGAACATCTTCCGCTACTTTAGATAAAATTTCTTCATATATTTTACTGTCCACAACAGAAGCACTGATTTCAATAGAACGAACCATAGAAATTCCCGAGGAAAGCATTGTGTCCATGTTATCGGAAATACGAGAAAGGTATAATTTTTGGAAAAGATCCTTAACATAAGGAATTGATAATTTTAAACGATCAACATACAAACCACCCTCAGCCTTAAACTTAAATTTCCAAAAATAAACAATAAAGCTTATCAAAAGGAGTAAAAAAAATAACCCATAATCAACAAGGAAGCCACTCATAAACAAAACTACTTGTGTGTAAATAGGAACCGTCTGCCCGCTTTCTTCCAAAATTCCTGCGAGCTTTGGAATAACCATCGTAAGCATCAAAATCATAACAACAAAGAAAGTACCGATAACGAACGCAGGATAAATCATAGCTCCGCGAGCCTTTGCTGTGAGTTCATATGATCTTTCCATTTGATCCGCGAGACTAACAAAAGTATCAGACAATTTTCCAGATTCTTCTCCGGCCTTAACCATGTTCACGTAAAACGGAGAGAATAGAGCTGGCCTTTTTGCCATGGCCTCTGAAATAGAAAGTCCACCTTGAATATCGTCAGAAAGAAGAGTTAGGTTGTTTCGGATAATTGTTTTTTCAGATTCTGCAGCAAGCAACCTAAACGCCTTAAGCACTGAAACATTTGCGTCAAAAAGTGTCGCAACCTGTCTAGAAAGCATAACAACGTCTTTTGCTGAGACACTTTCAAAAAGAGCGACTTTTTGACTGAAAAAACCACCGGTCTTACCTTCTTCGATTTCTTCAAGCGAGGCAACGACTAAACCACGACGCTGAAGAGCCGTGATTGCCATTTCTTGAGTTGCAACATCAATAGTGCCTCTCTTTTCTTGCCCGTCTTGAGTTATTGCTTTATATGAAAAAATCATACCAGTACTTTTTTATTATCTTAAGAAAGTGATCTTTCCAAACCCTTTGGATTAAGCGAGTAAGTGTAAGCGCTCTCTGGTGTAATTTCACCCATTGAAACAAGTTCCAATAATGAGTGGTTCATATCTATCATTCCCTGCTCTGAACCAGTTTCAATAACCATATTTATTTCATGCGTTCTCTTTTCTCTAATCAAATTCGCAACGGCATTGTTCTTTATTAAAAGCTCGTATGCTGGAATCATTCCACCAGAAATACGTGGAACGAGTCTTTGTGAAAAAATGCCAAGCAAACTTGAGGCGAGTTGCACACGAATCTGATCTTGCTGTCCTGCGCTAAACGAATCAACGATACGATCGATTGTTTGGGCGGCATTATTTGTGTGTAAAGTAGAAAAAACAAGATGTCCGGTTTCGGCGGCAGTAACAGCCGTTGCCATTGTCTCAGGATTTCTCATTTCTCCAATCATAATGACGTTCACGTCCTGTCTAAAAACAGAATTTAGACCCGTCTGAAAATCTTTAGTATCTATCCCCACTTCGCGCTGGTCTACTATTGAACGATTTTGCTCAAAGATATATTCAATCGGATCTTCAATAGTGACAATATGCTCTGCTCTTTCGGTGTTTATGAGGTTAACCATTGAAGCGAGTGTTGTTGATTTACCTTGACCGACCGGACCAACAACAAGGAAAAACCCCTGCTTCCTCCTTGCAAAATCAGCAAGTATTGGTGGTAGTTTCAACTCTGGCAATGTCTTCACTCTTGGAATAAGTCGTAACGCGATACTTACCATCCCCTTTTCCATAAAAGCACTTCCTCTCATTCTTGCCTCTCCATTATTAAAATCGTACGAAAAATCAAACTCTTGTTTTTCAAAAAATTTCTTAGTTCTATCTTTTCCAACCAATGCTTCCAATAAACCGACCGCATCATCTTTTGTAAGCACATCTTTTTTTACAAGATAGTTAAGATTTCCAGAAACACGCACTGCTGGATGTCTCCCTTCTGAAATATGTAAATCTGAACCACCTTCGGCGATTACAGTGGTGATTAATTCTTTGAGTACTTTGTTATAATCCATTTTTCAAAATTACTATTATTATTTATTTGGAAATTCCCATTATTTCCATAACCTTATCAACAACTTCAGTTGGAGTAGCTGTTGCCTTAACGATATATCCCTTGGCCCCCAAACTTATTCCCCTGTCTATATCTTCCTGCTGTCCACGATTTGAGAGTATTATTTTTGTTGCACCTTTAGCTAAATTTTCTTTTTTAATTGCCTCCAATACCTCAAACCCATCCATCGATGGCATGACAATATCGAGCAATACAATATCTGGAGTAAATCCACTTCGTAGTTTTTGAAGAAGATCAAGACTCCCTAGAGAGGCACTCACATCAAAACCGCGCTCGGTAAACTTTAAACTATACATATCAAGCAAAAAATTATCGTCATCAACAATAATTATTTTTTTATTTACTTTTTCCATAATATGTATATTCCTTCACAAAAACGAGCTTTCTCTTTTCATAAAACCTATGCGAAGACACTATATATCATACTACAAAAATACGTTATCCACCTCATTACAGTGAATTAACTTCCTGAAAAGCTATTTCGCCCCGAAGTGCTTTCATTATTGCGTCTTCTCTCATTGTGAGCATTCCTTTCTTTCTAGCAATTTTCCAGAGCTCTATGTCTGTTGGATCCTTCAAAATCATAGCTTCCACTTCTTTGTCGATATCAAAAATTTCAAACACAGCAACACGTCCACGAGTACCAGACGGACATTCTGGCGATGGCTCAACACTGTAAACATTACCCTCAAGATTTAAATTTTTCTTATATTCATCAGGTAAATCTGCAAACTGCTTATCAAACATCATTTTAATAGCCCCCTCAACAGGCATTGGTCTAATTGATGTTGGACATGCGATACGAACCAAGCGCTGTGCGATTGAGAGTGTAAGTGTTGGAGCAATCAAATAAGGATCAATACCCATATCAACCAAACGAGGAACAGTTCCGATTGCGTTGTTGGTGTGAATCGTGGCAAAAACCATGTGGCCAGTCAAAGAAGCTTGGATGGCAAGCTCGGCTGTCTCCTTATCGCGAATTTCACCAACCATTATCACGTCCGGGTCCTGACGCAAAATAGAACGGAGACCTGATGCAAAGCTATATCCAATCTCCGGAACAATCTGTGATTGATTCATTCCAGGAATATTGTATTCAACTGGGTCTTCCAAACTAACAACATTTCGTTTTTCACGATCCAGTTCATTCAACATCGAATAAAGGGTTGTAGTTTTTCCAGAACCAGTTGGCCCGCTAATCAAAACCAAACCATACGGCTCAACCATGGCCTTTCTTATTTTGGCTAAGTTTTCTGGAGTAAGGCCGATACTATCAAGAGGTTTAACACCCTTTTCAGAATCGAGGATTCTCATTGCTATCTTTTCTCCGTAAAACGTAGGGAGCGAAGAAACACGAATATCAACTTTTCTACCATCAAGCTTCACTGAAAAGCGACCGTCTTGAGGTTTTCGTTTTTCGTCCAACTTTAAGTTGGCAAGAATTTTAATACGAGAAATAACAGCTGCATAAACTTTGAGTGGCAAAAACAAACTTGTGTGTAAAACACCGTCAACGCGAAACCTAACCTTAACCTTGTCGCCGGCATTTTCAATATGAATATCAGAAGCACCACCTTCTGTTGCGTGACGTAAAATGACCGCCACTATTTTAGATACAGGAGCATCTTCAATAATTTTCTCCGTATCAACCTTTTCCTCTGTCTTCCCCTCATCAAGATCCATATCCCCTTGTGGTGGAGTAAGATCCTCAAGCGCATGCGTCACCTCACCTGTCAGACCTTTGTAGTTGTTGATAATTCCATTGAAATCAGATTTGGAAATAACGAACATTTTAAACGGCATCCCAATCTTTGAAGCGATGAATTGAAGTGCATTGCGTGTATCTATGTTGTCTGGATCCAAAAGACCAACCTCAAGCACCCCTTGAGTAACACCGATTGGCACAAATTTATAGTAAGTAGCCGACTCTTCGGGAATATATTTGAGCACATCAAAAGAAATGGCCTTTATATCTATTTGACGTACTGGAACATTTGAATATTCAGATTTTAATCTGACAATAAGGTCTTCTTTTATTCCTTTACCAATTAAAATATCGTCGATGTCTGTATCCCCATGAGACAGGCGTGAATTTATTTCATCAAGCTCACTTGTCTTGATGATTTTTTCTTCAGCGAGCTTGTCGAGAAAACTCATAGTTATTTAAAAATAATTTTAATTATTAGCTTTTTTATTGTGATAATCTTCCGGAAGTTGTACCGGTGTTAGTTTCAAGAGAGGTAGAAATAAATGGGTTCTTTCTTCCCGCTTGTTCCTCCGTCAAATTAACACTGTGATCTTGTAGCCGAGTAAACGACGCCTCGGAAAATAATGCTTTATCTATCCGAATTGTTTTTAGGTTACTTAATATTTTTAAAATTTGAGAACCAGTAGTGTCGTTTGATGTCTCCAAACCAGAAGCAGCTGGAACAGCCGTAATTAAACTATTTTCATCTTCAGATTTCACAATAAAGGAAGAGTATGCCCAAAAGCCGACCCCAATGACCACTGCTGCTATGATGAAATTTTTTATATTTGGCGAAATCATATTCTCTTTCTTATTTTAACCAAAACGTATTAAGTTCTATTCTAAAGGTATACAAATCTTTATCTTGCGAAGACATCGGGGCGTCAAAGATAACAGACTTTATCTCAACCAAGCGCAAGCTCGTCTCAATCTCCTTTAGGAAAGAAACGCAGGTGGGGTATGAGGCAACCATGGTGAATCCGAGGGTTACCGTTCCGTAATCTGAATTTCCAAGATCTGGAGCATTAGTTGGAGCTTTTTGACCAATAGCGGTCTTAGGGACAGCTTGCGGTGTACTTCCAAACTCAATCGCGCGAAGAATTACTCCGTAACGCTTAGCGATATTATTGATTTCAAGAATAAGGCGGATATTATCGATATTGCTTGGCAATAATTTCTCTAGTTTAAGCTTTTGCTCTTCGGGAATTTCGTTGACTATACTTAAGAGTTTATCTTTTTGACCAAGAATAAGTTTTGAGTTGTCGAGAGCCTCATTATAACTAGCAAGTTCAACTTTCTTTGCTTGTATCTTTTCGTAATTTGGATTGGTAAACATAAATAGCATCAATCCTGATGTTCCGAGCAATAAAATTGGAAAGATTATTTTAAACATACTAGTTGGAATTATCGTTACTATTACTCTCCCCTGTCCACAACAACTGGTCGCGATAGGAAATAAAAATTGGATCAACCGTAAGTTTTACTCTAAAAATAACGTTACCTTTTTCGTCCAGGTTAATATTAGAAAAAACATTTTCCTTAATATTTTTATTCTTAGCAAACTCTGACGACTGGAGAGCAAGTGTTTCATAACTTTTTGCTTCTCCATCTAACTCCACTGTTACATCACCTTTCAAATTGTTCGAGTATTCAAATTTATTAAAGCGAACGCTTTTTAGCGTGCTGGTCTGCAAAAGTTCGAAAACTGGAGAAATCACTGTGTGCTTCTGAAGAAGATTTTTTGATATCTCAATCCTTCTCCCTAATGCTTTAAGATTTTCAATAGTTGGAAGTTCAAAAGCTCCTTGCGCTCTCTTTAGGCTCTCACTAGCACTAGTAATATCGCTTGTGATTTTTTTCTCGTAAAGAAAAACTCCAGCTGCCCCAAGAATTGAGGCAATAAAAATAAAAACAGAAATAATAAGAAAAATACCAATAGGCTTTTCTTGGTTTCCATTTTCTTTAACCAAAGACTTCCTTGGAATGAACGATGTTTGATTTTGTGATGGGTAATCCATTGAATTATGAGATGTCCCGTATAAAAATATGTTTAATCAAGTTCTTGTAACCTTCTTAGTGCCAAACCAATCGCTACAGCAAACTCCGGCCCTGCTTCTTGTAAAACTTCTGTCAAAAACGCAGGAGCTTCAACTTTTGAAAACGGATCGCCGTAAGAAACTTCGGCTTCTAGGTTCTTTGCCGCCACTTCGCGGAAACCTTTTAAAAGAACGCCACCGCCAATAAGTATAATTTTTGAAACACTCTTACCGTATTTTCTTTCGTAGTTTAATAATATCCTATTCGCCTCTGAAAATACATACTCAAGAACTGTGGATGAGATTTCTGCGACGACTTTCCCCTCTTCTGTCTGTGTTTGAGACAATCCATATAATCTTTTTAATTCTTCTGCACGGGAAGATGAGACTCCAAGTGAGTTTGAAATATTTAAAGTAATATCCTGTGATCCTCTATTTATAGTATGTGAACTTTGCATCACTCCTCTTTCAACGATTGAAAGCTTTGTCATTCCAGCCCCCATATCAAACAGCATTGTTGGCGCCAAGTCGTGTCCAAAAGTTGAACGCACAGTGCTAAAAACTTCTATTTCAA
Source organism: Candidatus Paceibacterota bacterium (assembly GCA_041661305.1). Classification (NCBI taxonomy): domain Bacteria; kingdom Bacillati; phylum Minisyncoccota; species Minisyncoccota bacterium. The sequence goes on along the minus strand of JBAZUR010000001.1, from coordinate 1,746 downwards.
AAAATCCTGGCTTTAGGTCGTTTCGTAACGCCACACCCTTTAGTCTTGAAAGCACTTCGTTGTGAATGGCAACAATTAAAACATCCGCTTTTTGAACTTTTGCAGTTGGGGCTGAGCTAGATTTTTCTGGCTCGCTTACTTCTGTTGTCGCACTATCAAACTTTGGAATAATCCACCAATCAAGTGTGACTTCAGAAATCGGCACGGGGATATATTTTCGCGCTTCTATCGGAATAATTTCTTGAAGTTGTTTTTCAACAAGATACGGAATCTCAACAAATGAAATAAGACTACCGGAAAGAGGAATCGCGATTGCGCACTCTTTTGTTGTCACATTGGCTTCGCGAAAAATATCTGCAACAGCCTGAGCGATTTTTTCTTCTGAAAGATTGGTCATTCTGCCAACATCAAGACCAGCAATTGGACCAAGAGCAAGCTCGCCATAAGTTTCAAGCACAGCCTTTCCGCCTTTCTTTTTAAGCTGGACAACCTTAACAAAAGAAGAGCCAATGTCGATACCAACGACACTTTGGCTTTTTGGGGTAAAATTGAGATTAAGTGACCCAAAAACTTTTTTGAAAGGATTGTCCATAAAATTAAAATATCAACTACGCCTAATAGGGCAATATTTGAAAAAGTATTTACAATAGTATAACACAAAGAATTCACCAATTTTCATGGTATTTGTTATTAACACAAAAAAATTACTGAAACCCCTTCGTGACGTTTTAATATTGCTATCTTCTTCAATATATCCAGTTTCTTGCCTTGGGTGCGGAAAAGAAGATGTTGGTTTGTGTGCTGAATGTCTTGCTGTTTTACCACCGCCAGACTTTACACAAGAAGAGCAGATCGTTTCTGCCTTTTCTTATCAAAACAAAGTGGTCAAAAAAGCAATTCGGAGCCTAAAATACAAAAATGGTCAGTACTTGGCGCCGATTTTAGCCAAAGCTCTTTACGAAAGACTGCTTCCAGAACTAGCCGACCGAAAATTACTCCAAAACTGGAGTGGGGCGCTTTTGATTCCAATCCCCCTTTCAGCAAAGCGTCTTAAAAAACGCGGGTATAACCAAGCGGAGCTTTTAGCAGAATCTTTGATTAAAGAAGACTGTGGAGAAAATTTCACTATCGAGAAAAACGCCCTCATTCGTTCTATTGATACTCCACCACAGGCTGACATAAAAAACAAAGGTGAGCGAAAAAATAATGTGCGAGGATGTTTTACCGTAAAAAAACCAGAACTTGTGCGCGGGAAGAATGTAATTTTAATAGACGATGTCGCAACAACCGGCGCAACTCTTCATGAAGCTGAACGGGCTCTCAAAAAAGCCGGGGTAAGAAAATTTCTGAAAATTACCGTAGCGCATTAAAGTAGAATTATTCATTGGCTCAACACGAAAAAATGTGTTAAGTTTTCTCATATTGGAGACGTGATAATGTAAACGGAAAGCGTGCAATGTTTATACAATATATGGAGACGTGGCTGAGTGGATGAAAAGTAAACTGCTTTACTTTTCATCCGGTTTCGAGAGAAGCGAGAAAATGGCCGATGCCGTTAGGCAGGCCATAGGAGGAAGCGAATTCAAGCTATACTCTAAAGAGGAATCGTGCAATGTTTATACAATATATGGAGACGTGGCTGAGTGGTCGAAAGCACCTCACTGCTAACGAGGCGTCCCTTAATCGGGACCGTGGGTTCGAATCCCACCGTCTCCGTTTTGAAGCTCCGTGAAAAACGGAGACGAG